>JAUWLY010000306.1 GCA_030613445.1 Candidatus Stahliibacteriota bacterium
AACAGATTCTTTCACTCCAGAAACTGCGACTAATAATCTCCTGCGTTCTATCGCGCACATATTTGCTTGGACAGACCTTAAAACTCAATCTGACCCCGCCAGGTCACCTATCTCTGTCTGTAGTGTCTGAATTGCAATTACTGTTGTTTTTACTTGACATATAAACTGTTCTGTTATAAGGTAATAAATAGGTATTTTTGTATATTACTTTTATTCCAGAACAGATCTGTTGTGAAATATCTATTATTCTCCTTGCTTTATAACGACCAGCTACTCCCAAACTAATTTTAATTGTTCCTTTTAATAAAGCCATCCTTTCGAGGAGGTAATATGAAGGAGCCCCTTAGAACTTTTAGCGATACTGTTCACTGGTGCCAAATTTTAATTGGCGTAGCAGGATTACTTATTGGTACTTTAGTATATCTGGTCGATCGCCCCCCGGGTCAAACCTACTTTATCTACAATAGCAGTGTTGATTTTAGCCTCTATAGCATCCTTCCAAATATATTCGGTTTTATCGGTAATAGCCTTCCAGCGTTTATTCATGTTTTCTCATTTATTTTGATTACAGCAGGAATACTATCCAGTGGAAAAAGAAATTATATATTTATCTGCTCGGCTTGGTTACTCATTGATTATGCCTTTGAGTTAGGTCAGAAATATAGCGCAATAGCTTTAAAACTAATTCCTGATTGGTTTGCCGGGATTCCTTTTTTGGAAAATTCTCAATATTATTTTACCAGAGGAACCTTTGATTTTCATGATTTACTCGCGATAACAAGTGGTACGATAATGGCATATTTTGTTTTATTGACTACAGGGGAAAGGGGGGTGAAAAATGAAAAAAGGCAATGAATTTCTAAAGTTGTTGCGCTACATTTGTCTATCATGTGTTATCGTTCTTGGATTAATGACCATCGTCGGTACGGGTGGCGGTGGTGGTGGTGGTGACGGCGGAACTCCACCATCCATCACAATGACGGAATATTTTCCGTTGTCATCCGCGTGGGAAACCGATAATTGGACGCTGTTCATCGATGTCACCGACCATGATGTGAACGGGGTCTTAACCAAAGCGATGGTTGATACTAGAGATACTCCTGCTGTATATTACTGGACCAATGATAGCAATGGCCTGCGTTTCCATGAGCTTAGGCGGTATGATCTAATGCAGCCTTTTGCGGTCGAATTCTCAGCACCGATAAAAATGGCCAATGCAGAGTGCACAGTAGGAAGTGTTCAGGAGGGAACTAGAACTGCCTGTGAACTTGGGAACTGTTTTGATTTTAACTACTCAAGCAAGTTTGTCGGCTTTGAGGATGTAACAACTCCTGGAGGCAATTTCAGCAATTGCGCAAAATTCAAGACAAAAATGTATCCGGTTGGGGAATCACCTGACGATTATGGGTATGAGACATTCTGGCTCGGTAAAAATGTGGGTTTTGTAAAGGCACAAAGTGATGCAAATGCCGATTTCGGTTTATTCGCCGACGCAGGAGAAACTCGACAACTTCTCAGCTACCACCTGACGCCATCCGGTATGACTCAAGATGAAATTGACGTTAGAAATGCAATAAAGCAGTCGGTGTCTTATTTCAGACAAAAGGATCTGACTAATTTTATGGCAATGTACGACGATAATTATCTGGATGCCAACTGCAGGACAAAACCTTTACAACAAGATAGTATTTCTGATTTTTGGAGTAATTCCACGGAAAATTGGTTTTTTCTTTCAGTAGAAGACGTCCTGTTTAATGGACCAGACGAAGCATATGCTGTACGAGAGTATACGAATTCTTACAGATGGACTCCAGATGCGTCTTATCAAAGCCGTTGGAAACGTTTCAGGGTCTTGTTAAAAAAGCAGGCTGACGGTTCATGGAAGTATTATGGCAATCAGAATCAAATTTATCCTAATTGGATAAATGCATTTGTCCGGCGTACCCCTTCTGGAACTGGATTAGCCCTTGCTGCTGAATTTAAATATTGTGGAGCCGATTATATTCAAGATCCCGATGATATTGTTAGTCTAACGGTAACTGGTCCCCCTGGCAGCGACATCAATGCCTATGATATGAAACCACATTGGTATTTGACGCCGGATTATAGTGAGTTCTGGGTAGAGATGGATATTTCAAAAGCGGTAAAAGGGTACTATACGTTTGAGTGGACAGACAAATTTGGATCGTCTCTTTTAGTAACTGATTATCTATCTACGACATCAGAATTGCCCATTCCGGTACTCACCAGTCCAATTAATAATGCTGCGTTAAATTCGGCCACGGTTGATTTTCAATGGCAACCTGTTGCAGGAGCAGATCGATACAGGGTGGAAGTTTACGATGCTGGTGATGCCAGAATCATAAATGAACGCACTAACCTTACCAGTTACGAAGATTCATTACCTACCGGGGCATCGTATAAATGGCGAGTGAGAGCGGAATATCATGAACAATATGGTGGCAACAGGGATAGTGAATCACGTTGTGACAAGCAAAATTTTAGTATCAATTAGCCATTATAAATGATACTAAAATAGAATGAACATGGATTTAATAAAATTCTGAATTAAGAGGCGGGCTTTGTGCTCGCCTTTTAATTATCCCTTGTTGAGTATGTCCATTGTATATCCGAAAATATTTTGATCTGCCAGAATTACCGATTTCCATACCGTATATGAGGTTGGGTAATTATTGTGTTTACTACTCCTTGTCAGTAATAAAACTGCACTTTCAAAATTGTAGATTACTCCGTATCCGTAATTCCGGGTGTTACTTTAAATCTGAGATATTATCATACTAACACAGGAAATTAGACACCCTCGAACCCTTTGTTATCCATACCATATCACTATCTGGGTAGAAATTGTGATAGCTACTATATCACAACTTCTTACAAGCCTCAAATTGTTGTTATACTACTGAGATATTCAAATATTAGAGGGCAGAGTACGCAAACGATCTCCTTTTCATCACGCAGTACAATTTCCTCTTCCCGCATTACAAACAGACGTCCACCCATCCCCTTGCAGGTTTCACCTTCTTCAGCGATATCCAGGGTCAAGCCGCCGTCGAATTTGTCGGCATCGGTCACCGCCACCAGGATGCCGGCGCACATTTCGGCCATGAAGTGGGCATCCACGAACAGAGAATACATGGGAAAACCGCTGTTGACTGTTCTTTTCAAATGCAGGGTGAGCGGGCAGGGATAGCCGAACCGTTGAAAAAACGTATCGTAAATCTTGATCCTTTCCGTTATCTGCGCCAGCGTCTCGCGCTTTCTCATTTTTCGAAGGTATTTTTTCTTATAGGGTGCAAACCCCTCAGGGCTGGCAGTCTCCCTGCAGCTGCTTATCAGCATAAGACCGAATCCGACGCCGGAATAGATCTCTTGATATCTTTCAGATAAGCTGAATTCAGGGAACATGTTTCACCTCTCATCCTCAACAAACTTTTTCCATACCAGTTACAATTTGAATCCACAATATAACTTAATTAAAATAGAAACTTATAATATTAGGGGGTTGGAAGACTATTGGCTTTTGTAACCTATCTAAGCCCTTGATTTTATTATGGCGCAAGGGACAAGACTCTAACTTTCGAACTTCCCGTCAGG
>JAUWLY010000011.1 GCA_030613445.1 Candidatus Stahliibacteriota bacterium
CTTTTCTTATCACCAGAAACGGGCATTTCATTAACTCCTCCCTTCAATAAAATATTTTCCTTTTGCCAACCTTCTCTCCTGGGCAAGTCTTTCATAGCCCGAAATCCTTTGTTCCATATCAGCAACACCTGCTTGTCGTAGAACAAACGCTGCTGCCTCATATGAAGCCATGGTTTCATAAATGTCCGCATAAACAGGTGCGGTTTCTTCATCGACTGGCAAATCTCTCATTATCTCAAGTGCATTCATGGGTCGACTGCCCTTGAGCTGCAGCCTTGCCCTCATCAATGTGTGCTGCTTGGCTGAAAACCCATTCTTCGGCACAAAATCAAGCTCTTTTTTAGCCTTTGATAACTTATGCATAAGCAAGTAGAGATTTGCTCGCTCTAGTCGCTCTTCGTCTGTATCACCCTTTATCATTTCAATCTTACCCTTAAAATAATCGCGACGCGTTTTTCTTATCAAACGATATATGCCCTTACGGTTTTTCGTCTTTCCAAGCAGTTTTGTGTAAAGCTCTATTGCCTTATCAGCCGCACCCATTTCGTAGTAAATCTGCCCTTCTCTAAGGATTATTTTTTCATCTTCAGGGAGCATTTCTCGAGCTCGCTTGATGGCTTCAATCGCTCTTTCATACTCTTTTTGATGCACAAATATACGCTGAGCCAACAGATATGCATCGCCAATATTAGCATTTTTCTTCAAGACATCCTTGATTTGATAGGTTATTGCATCTCCGAACCTCGCATCGAGAGTGAAAAGCTCATCAAAAAGCTCAAGAGCTTTGCTGATATCGCCGCTGTTTTTGTAAAGGTTACCAAGATATAATATGATATCGCCGCTTTTTTTCTTATACATCACCAGCTTATCAATGATCTTTGTTATTTCCGCCGGTGCTATTTCAATGAGTTTACCATAAACTTCAATCGCCTTTTTATGAACTTCTTCAGTTAAAAACACGTGGGCGAGGAAATAATATGAGGGGATATGCTGTGGGTTTTTGTGGAGAATGCTCGATACAAATTTTTTTGCCCAAGTGTTTTCTCTGTTATCTGCTTCATAGACTTCGCTGACCAGATCCAAGGAGTCTTCGAGATTATTGAAGTTGAAAAAAATCTCTGCCAAACCTTTACGTGATTCAACATCATCCGGGTTTTCAGCACATATTTTCTTCATTTCAGAAATTGCTGGTTCGCGATGAGATTTCTCAACAGCCTGTGCTTTAATATAGTATTTAACCGCCGAACTCTTTAGGTCAGCAAGGTGGTAAACCTTAGCCAATGAGAAATCAAGCAAAGGTGAAGAAGCTGCTTTCGTCAGTTTTTCATACAATGGTATGACGCGTTTGACTAACACATTATCCAGTTCACAAGATTGCAACAAGTGTTTAATTGCATCATCATATTTCTTGAGGACAAGTTCGACACTGCCCATCGCAAACACAATCAGAGGGTTTGCCATGGCTTTTGATGAAAGTACTTTCAGTTCTTCATATACATACTCAGCACGAGCGGGGAGGATTCTGACCGTCAGAAGGTATTCTTCAACCGCTTCATCAATTCGCCGGGCTTTGCTCAGCGCCCTGCCTCGCGCAAAATGAGCCGGCACATTACTCTTGTTTATATGTAGAATCTTATCTAGGTATTTGATCACTTCCCCAGAACAATCTTGTGTACCTTCAAGCGAGAGCATGAGTGGTCTGACTGCATCGCTTAGATTACCCTTCTCAACAAGTGCCTGCCCTAATTTGAGGTTGAAATACTGAGCATCGCGACCAAAGACTTCGATCGCATGCTTGGATTCATCAATAACTCGATCCCAAAGTTTTCGATTGTAAAAGGTATCGATTAATAAAATCCTGATCTCACGATCCTTAGGAAAACTCTTTAGGGCATCATAGAATTCATCAACGATTTCAAAAAATGCTTTTGGATCAACCATCTGTGCGGTTTTGAATAATTTAGTGGCGATTTCCACTTCGCCTTCTTTCATGAATATCCTTGCCGCTGCTAAGAGCAGTGGTACTGCCTTGGGTCTTAGTTGAAGAACTTCGATCAGAGCTCGTTTTGTGTTATCTTTCTGCGTCTTGTCCTCAAATAGTTTCTCAAAAAGTGCAACCGCGACCTCATAATCACCAGTAAATGCCGCCGCCCGCGCCAAAGTAAGCTCACCGAGAAAAGGATCCTCTTTCTTGTACTCTTTGAAAATAGGTATGATCCGTGGACCCAAGTCTGGCTTCTTGCTGATTATCGTATCAAGAGTAGGTATCAACAATGCAGTTTGTTCCGGGTGTTCATCGAAAAAGTACTCGAGTAAAGACAAGGCCTCTTTTTCATGACCAAGCATCACCATACTCTTGGCGCGCAAATCTACATAACCCAGGTCATCAGGTTTCTCTTTAACAATCGCCTCGGTTGATTCAAGGATATACTTGTATTGTTGGCTGTCCATGAGATTCTCAAATATCAGCTGGGCACTTTCGTGATCGCCCTTGTGTGCATAACATAAACCCAGCAAATTGAGTGCCCTAAAATTCTCCATGTTCTGATCTAATATCGTATTCAGGTTTATAATATACTCGTCGAGAAGTCCTGGGTCTGACTTATAGGCGGTTTCAATAACGCCTACTGCAGCGTCTATATCAGCGTTGGATAGATATGCTGTTACCAAACCATCGATCAATTCGGGGTTGTTTGGTGCTTTTTGAAAAGTTTCCTGATATTTCTTGAGGATCTGCTCATACCCGCTTTCATCAAGTTCTAATATCTTGTTATATTCAGCTACTGCCAGAGAGATTCTGTTCGCCTTGACATATGTATCACCGAGTGCGTACAGGATTTTTAAATTCTTGGGGTTGATCCTCTCAAGTTCGCGTAGTCCTTTTATGACATCATCGATCTTTTTCGTATCTTTCTTCAACATATCTTGAAGAAGCTCAATTGATGCATCAAGGTCACCTCTCTTGATGTATAAATCAGTCAAGAATTGAGCAAAAGATCCCTCCAGGTCTTTGGGCGGATTAGCCGCACTGATTATGGCAATCAGCGAATTAATACTATCTGCAAACTTGTCCGCTATTCGCTGTGCAGTATTCAAAGCGCCGTTGAAATCTTGGGTTGCCATCTGTGCTCTCAGCAGCAACAAAGCAGCACGCCAGTCATTATAATTTTCCCGGGATATTACCTGAATCCACTTCAGTACCTTTGGAGCATAGACCTCAACTTCAATCATAGCCTCCATGGCTTCGGTGGCTTGTTCACTTTCGTGTGTAAAGAAACGTATCGAGGAAAGCACAAGCATATTCTCAAAATCCTTCATTGAAATAACATTCTTACCTTCGATATTTTGCTTGAGCTTATCGTAGCGCGTTATTAACAGTTTCAGTTCCCGATCGCTGAGCTGCCTTAGTGTCTTGCTGATCTCATCGTATCGATGCTGCTCAATATGCAACTGGAGCAGAAAATCACCAGAATCAATAGAGGTATGCTGGTAATACAATTCAGACATCAGCGCAACAATTTCGTCAACCCGCATTGGAACGAATGACTTTGCCGCACGCAGGGTCTCGACCGCTCGCCCTCTTTCCTCAGATTCAAAATATAAGCGGGCGAGCAATAAGTGGAGATCGAATGATTCTTCGTCCTCAGTAAGATTGTGCTCAAGAACCTTAATAGCTGAATCGGCACGTCCATCTTTAATGTATTCTTTTGCCTTTATAAGAGCCTTCTGTGGATCTCTTGAGCCAAAAATATCAAACATCTCTCACCGTACCTCTTAACTCCTTCGTAAAAAACCAGCGCCTTAACAACAAATATATAGTTGTGATAAATCTGGAAATATGTTGAACCCTGATACTATTTGATCAGTTTCCAAACCCAGCTTCCATCTTTTAGAATGTCTTGGCTATCGACAAAATGCTCTTGAGCTGCTCATCTGTCTTGCGTAAACGTGCCGATAGTGTTTTTGTAAATACCCATAAGAGTTTATAGGCAATACCAGTTTCTTGAGCAAGCAGTTTCCGAAAATTGTCTTTCGCAATTAATAATAGAATCGTATCATCGTTCGCAATAGCCGATGCGGAACGCGGAGCATCATCAATCAAGGCCATCTCGCCAAAGTACTCACCTTCTCGTAGTATTGTCAGAGCTTCCTCGCCTACGCCGGGAACGATTGTCGAGATCCTTACGCTACCAGAGACAATGAGATAGAAAGCATCACCCGTGGCACCCTCTTTGAAGATAAACTCATCCTTCTTTACGCGTAATTCTTTGGAGATAGAGATCAGAACGTCCATTTCGCTAGGCGTAAGCTCCCGGAAAAGGTATACTTGACTTAGTACATCCTTTTCCTTCACCTTGCCTCCATAGCTAATCTGATTTTCTCGCCTTTTTTTACAACGGCGGTCTCTCTTACGTTGAGCAGCAGACCGATAGAAACCTTCTGGAAAACGCTAATAACTTGAATCTTTGCGATATTGAAATCTGGCATAATCTTACCGCCAATTTCTCGTTCCTGGTAGACATCAAATAAATCACCAACCGCAATACCGGTATTCTCTCCATGATCAATGTAGGTAAAAACGTGCGGTTCGGTGAGGAGACCTTCACTCTTAACTTCCACTACATATCCTTCAATCTCGTCTTCAGTAGCTATCAACTCAACACCTGCCGGGGCAAGAATCGGTTCATAAGGGATAAGGTGATCACCCTTCTTAATAATATCATATGAAGCGATAACTTTAGCTCTTGAACCTTCCTCGCTGATGTCCTCAACAACAGCCTTACCCAAAACGATAACCTCCTTACCAAGAAACTCACCGGTCTTAGGATGCTTAATTGTTATCCCGGGGCGATAGATGGTTAGAACCTCACCGACATCGATGTCTTCAGCACGGTCAATGTAGACCTTCTTGTATGTGGTAATCAATTTCTCACCACTCGGTTCAGTACCGACTATCGTAGCCCATAGCGGGATATCTTCCTCGAGGATAAATCCAGCACGATGGATAATCTCTTCACTGAATATCCTTCGATCCGGTTCGACAAATGAAATAACCTCTGCTGTCTGTTTGGTTGGTGTGGTTGGTACCATTATTGGTTCTGTAACATAATCGTACTCGGTTACCTCACCTTCTGGATGAGGTGGTATAACAAAGAGTTGATCAGGATAAATCCAGTGGGGGTCCTCGACTTTAGTCAAATTAGCACGCCAAATATAGGGCCAGAGGAATGGATTCTGATAATAAATATCTGCAATATCCCAGAGCGTATCATCTATCTTGACCAGGTGAGTTGTCTCCTGTGCAAATAAAGAAACAAACACCATAAGGATCAACAATTTCTTCATTTATGCCTCCTTTTAAAAATATTTTCTTTCTGTTGAACAAATAGCAATTCAAAAACCCTCCTACGCTTTTCCATCATATCGCCATCGACCCAAGAGATTTCTTACGCTTATAAACCGATCATTGTATTTAAAAACACGAGCAACTCTTGGCCCGATACCTGATGTTATCTCATAGACAATTGTCTTTGACTTCCTGGCGCATTCTTCAGCAGTAATCTCCTCCTTACCGTCCTTCCCGATCAGTGTCACGACATCACCAACAGCAGCATCTTTTATGTGAGTAACATCGACCATTATCAAATCCATACACACGGTACCAATAATCCGCGCCCTTTTCCCTTTTATCAGAACATCGGCGATATTAGAAAGAACCCTTGGGTAACCATCACCATAGCCAATACTGATCGTAGCGATCTTGCTCCTCTTCTTGGTAACAAACGTATGACCATAGCCCACTGGTGTATGTGCCTTCACACTCCGGGTATTCACAATCTTAGATTTCAGCGCCATCACGGGTATAAAACCCTTGCCATATCTGATATCAGGAGATGCTGCAAGACCGTAAAGTGCAATGCCTGGTCTCACAAGATTGTGGTGGGAGTTACTATACCTGAAAATACCTGATGAATTAGCGAGATGTACAAATGATGGTCTTATCTTATGTTGAGCCAAATCTCTAACAAGGATATCAAGTTGTCTTATCTGCTTCTTGGTGAATGCGCCATCTCCGTCAGCCAAGGGGAAATGGGAAAATAGTCCTTCTATCTTGATGTAGGGTGATCTTTGTATCTTTCTGATTGTCGCCAGAGCAGTATCATAAGGAAGACCTGTTCTTGTCATCCCGGTATCGACTTCAATATGAACGAGAATAGGTTTTTTCAACCGTCGTACTTTATCATCAAGCAGGTTGAAGAACTTCAGCTCTGATATCGTCGGGATAAGGTCATACTCAAGAACTTCATCAACTTGGGAATACAGCACCGGACTGAGCACGAGAATGCGCGACGTGATACCACCTTGCCTTAATTCAATACCCTCCTCAACACTGGCTACACCAAACATGAAAACACCTTCAGCTTCAAGTATCCGCGCGATTTCAACTGCACCATGACCATAGGCATCTGCCTTGATAGCCGCCATGATTCTGGATCTTTTTACTCTCCTTTTTATAATCTTGTAATTATTAACCAAGTGGTCAAGAAATATCTCTGCCCAGACCCTTCCTTCCGTGACATTCATTAAAATAAATATATACATAATTAAAATAAAATCAAGAGGAAATTTCACAAAGGCTAAAGATTTGCTTAGAGGCAACGTTTTCTGTGTTTACCGATTCAAAGATTCTATGAATTGGTTTTGATTAGATGGTTTTTGAAGCTTGATCTACAGCTTTATGACGGCATCTCTTTCTGGTCCAATTGATATGTATTTTATCTTTAGACCAGTGTAGTGCTCAATTAATTTCAAATACTCTTTGGCTTCATCAGGTAAGGCTGCATAATCCCTTATTTTGGAAATGTCTTTCTTGAAACCAGAGATTTCTTCATAGGAAGGCTCTAATTGATCGGCGATAAATGGATCAAATGCCGGTGCATTTACATAGCCTACGGCTATTTTCAGTTTGTCAAATGAAGACAGAATATCAAATTTCGTCAGAACAATCTCTTTTACACCGTTCAATCGAGCTGAATACTTGACAATCGAAGCATCAAAAGGTCCACATCGACGCGGTCTGCCTGTTGTCGCACCGTACTCTTTCCCTATCTCTCGTAGACTTTCACCGAATTCCTCAGTGCTCTCACTCGGAAAGGGTCCAAAACCAACCCTCGTTGTATAAGCTTTGACAACACCAAGCACCTGTTCAACGCAGAACGGCGGTATACCAAGACCAACGCCCACGCCGCCACTTACAGTATGCGATGAAGTAACACAAGGATAAGTGCCGAAATCAATATCTAACAAAGTACCCTGGGCGCCTTCAAAGATAATGTTCTTACCTTTGGTAAGTGCATCATTAAGATATGCGGTGTCATCAATGACCATGGGCTCGAGTTTTTTCGCATAATCCACGTATTTATCATATATTTCACTATCTGACAAGGGTTCAGCGTGATAGATTTCCATGAGCATCAGATTCTTTCTTGACATATTAGCGCGCAGCTTATTCTTGAACAGCTCCTGATTAAACAAATCACCAACCCTTAGACCAAGCCGAGCATATTTGTCTTCATACGCTGGTCCTATACCCTTTTTTGTCGTACCAAGAGCCCGCCCTGTTTCTTCCCGTGCTTTGTCAATAAGGATATGATAAGGCATAATTAGATGACAATATCTTGAGACTTTTATGTATTCCTCAATATTGGGATTGATTTTTCTCAAATTGGACAGTTCATTGAAGAAAACCACCGGGTCAAACACACAACCTGCGCCAACAATACCGATGACACCTTTATTCAAAATACCGCAGGGTATTTGATGAAAAATGACTTCCCGACCATCATAGCAGACTGTATGACCCGCATTTGTGCCACCCTGAAACCGGGCGTCGATGTCAAAATCCTTGGCTAGATAATCAACGATCTTACCTTTACCTTCATCACCCCACTGTAACCCAACTACTGCAAGCTTCATATCTCATTAACTCCGCCTAATTCTACACAGGCAACAAGAAAAGTCAATACGTTCTCTTGCTGCAAAAGTCTGTCGAGCAAACTCAGCATACTAATACACCCTCTCCCTTTATAAGGGAGAATAAACTCACCATATTAATACACCCTCTCCCTTTATAAGGGAGAGGGAAAGGGTGAGGGTTTTCCGCCCCTTGACATCGAGAATTTAAGGAATACTATAGGTACGCAAGGAGGATCATGTGTCAATATTGTTAGAGAAAATTGAACATTTAGTCAAAAACCTTGAAGAAAATAACCGGTGGCGCCAGTCCGAATGTGTTAACCTCATCCCTTCTGAGACGACGCCGAGTTCTTTGGTAAAGTTGTGTGAGATATCTGATCCATCTGGCAGGTATGCTGAGCACCGAACCATAAAAGGCAAAGAGATATACTTTTATCAAGGCATCAACTTTATACAAGATGTCGAAGAGAACTTAAGACAAGAGATGGCTCAGTACTTTGGATGTCCGAGAGTTGAACTCAGAACCATAAGCGGACAAATGGCAAATGAGGTGGTCTTCAAAGCCAATGTGAAATTCGTTAACCGAGCCAGAAAAGAGGGCGAACCCTTCCGCAAGTTGAGATTGGTGATGAACAATGAACTAACAAAAGGTGGTCATCTCAGTTCTCAGCCAATGGGTTCCCTTTTCAATTATGTCGAAGAAGACCCAGCAACAGGAAAAGAAAGAGTTGTGAATTTTCCGGTTAAAAAAGATTGTCTTTATAAAATAGATACCGAAGAACTAAAAAAACTGTTAGAACAACACAAACCAGAACTCATTGTCTTTGGTAAATCCATGTTTTTGCATAAAGAACCAGTCGAATTTGTCAGTGATATCGTAAAAGACTGGGATCCAAAGCCAGTCATTATGTATGACATGGCTCATGTTCTTGGACTATACGGAGTTTTGCAAGAACCTTTCAAAGAAGGCGCTGATATTGTAACCGGCAGTACGCACAAAACTTTTTTTGGTCCTCAACGCGGGGTAATAGCATCAAACATACCTAAAGGAAGTCCATTAGCCAAGCTCTGGATAGATATCAAGAGTCGAGCCTTCCCTGGCTCTACGAGCAACCACCATCTTGGTACACTTGTTGCACTCTTAATGGCAACCTATGAGATGAATGCTTTTAAAAAAGAATATCAAACCCAGGTGCGAAAAAATGCTCGGGCATTTGCCCAAGCCCTTAAAGATAAGGGGATCGATGTTGAAGGCGATGAAGCAGATGGTTTTACTGAAACCCATCAAGTCGTTATCCGAATTAGTCGGCACGGTACAGGCATGGATCTTGCCCAAAGGATGGAAGAAAATAATATTATAACGAATTATCAAGCATTACCCGACGATAAGAGCTTCCTTGAAGCAAGCGGCATCAGAATGGGTGTTCAGGAAATGACCAGATTCGCTATGAAGGAAAATGATTTCCAAGTACTTGCAGAGTATATAGCTGATGTTCTTATGAAAAATGTTGATGTAAAAGAAAAAATCAAGACGTTCAGAAAAAAATTCCTGGAGATGCAATATTGCCTTCCAACAAAAGAAGCCGCCCCTTTTGCCGCAAAAATTCTGGCGAGCATCTTCCCCAAGGAAGAATTCTTTAAGCTATTCGTAGACAATCTTCAGGAACTAGCCCAAGTTTTGTAGAAAAGGACAAATAATGGCAAAGCAACCAAATAAGAAAGAAAAAAAGAAAGCAAAAGTTGAGAGAAAAAGACTATCAAAGAAAGAAAGAAAACAGAAACAGAAAGATAAAAGGGATTGGTAGAGAAAAATAGATACCAAAAAAAGATGCTAGATGTTAGATACTGGATGCTAGATACTAGAGGTTAGATACTAGAGACTAGATACTGGATGCTAGATACAAGATGTTAGATATTATTTAAGTTTTACTACCTTCTTATCAGAAATATATCCACCTGGTTTTGAAGCATACGGATATGGCTTTGTTTGAAAATCTATTTTCCGAACTTCTTCATGCGTTCTGGACGTCGCACAAAGTAATAAACCGCCGCGCCGATAACGCCAACCAATACCACGACAAGAATCCACACGATCTTGTCATTACCATTTTCAGGCTCTTTTGTCGCAACTTCGATTATCATCCATATCCAAAATGCCGTACCAAGAAGTCCGATCCCCATTGCGACTAACCAGAAAAGAACGATTATTATTTCCATACTACAATTCTACAAATCTGCAAAGTAAAGTCAATATAAAGAAACAGAAACTTACTTTACCTCAATTTTTATTACAGCCTTGATATTTCTTTCCAATTAACTACAATCAGACATGCGTGCATTATTAGTTAATCCATGGGTCTATGATTTCAAGGCATTTGATTTCTGGAATAAACCAGTTGGTCTATTGGTCGTCGCAAATATTCTAAAAAAAATAGGGTTTGAAATCGACTTTATCGATTGCATGGATCGTTTGAGTCCTTATTACAAAACCAAAACCAAAACTGATATCTATGGACGGGGTAAGTATCACCATGAAGTTGTTGAGAAACCTGAAATATTTAAAATCGTACCGCGACGCTATAAACGATACGGCATACCAAGAGAATGTTTTGTAAAAGTGATAAAAAAATTGCCCCAACCAGATATCGTATTTGTTACTTCGAGCATGACCTACTGGTATCTCGGTGTATTCGAAGTAATAAAGATTCTAAGAGAAGTGTTTCCAAAAACAAAGATTATTCTCGGCGGTATTTATGCCACGATTTGCCAAAAACATGCGACAAAATATTCTGGTGCAGATATAATTTTTACCGGTCCTTCAGAGAGGCATCTTATCAACCTACTCGTTGACTTAGCGTATCCTGCAACTACTGACTTGAATCCCGGTCATATTACACCTGATTTTTCCTTGTATGAGAAACTCCACTATGGGATTATCCTAACCTCACGGGGTTGTCCGTTCAATTGCACGTACTGCGCAATAAAGGTATTGTGCCCGAACTTTCGCATTTTTATTAATGCCGTAATCATCAGGCAATTAGACCGATTTGCACAAAAGACAAAAAATATCGCGTTTTTTGATGACGCATTGCTCTATAACAAAAAATTTCCCAGTCTTCTCCATGAAATCGTGCAGCGGCAATACAAACTAAATTTTCACGCTTCTAATGGCTTGCACTGCCGATATATAAATAGAAAGATTGCTCAATTAATGTACAAAGCAAATTTTAAAACCATGTATTTAAGCCTGGAAACGACCAACCCAGAGGTTCAAAAACGCACCGGTGGTAAGGTGAACACTGAGGAATTTATGAATGCAGTTAAGGTTTTAAAACAAGCCGGCTTTTCTGCAGATGCAATACATACTTACATATTGTTTGGCATGCCAGGTCAGGAACACGACGAGATAATCGATTCGATAAAACTATGTCATAAATTGCAAGTGCACGCGCACCTATGCGAATTTTCACCGATTCCACACACCAAAGAGTTTGAAAAAACTAACTTTGATGAAGATACCGACCCTTTATATCACAATAACCTCTTCTATACATGGCACTTTCCTCAGTCAAAACCGAGGCTGTACAGCAAGATAAAAAATCTTTTATCCGAACAAATCTAAAAAACGTCACTCTGGTAATTACCAGAGTGATGGAGTGCATGGCCTATAAGTTTTGTACTTTAGTCTACTTCAGTTTTATTACTTTCTCGGTTTTTTCAATATCTTTCGTTATCACCCGCACAAAGTATACGCCTGCTGGCACAGGACGAGCATGTTCGTCTGAACCATCCCAGCACACATGGTTGATTTCAAAATCGGTTAAATGGTTGAATTGTCTTACCATTCTGCCGACGGCATCGTAAATACTTATCTCTAATCTGTTGTCAGTCATCCACAATCCACCATCTCCCATCTGCCATCTAATATCCACTTTCCCTGCAAACGGATTTGGTGAAATGGTAAAATGTACAATATTCAAAGGCTCTTGAGAATTTTCAAACACACCCGGCAATGGAACCCCAAAAAATTTCATTATTGAATCAAGCAATGCGGCCCGTGTTGAGGGTGGCGACACATCAATAAGTCCACCCAGTTCAAAAGAAACACCCACGGTCCGGTACGAACCAGCATCATTGGCAATGCCGCAGTTGTAGTTATTGTTGTTATCGCGCAATATCAAGAAACCGCTACCTGTTGGGTCAATATGATCCATGTACCTGTTCTCACCATCATAATCAAAATACATACTATTAGTAAAGGTAGTTGGCTGTCCAACAACTGGACCCATATCACCATAACTCCAGGTTGTTGCATTGATCCCAAAAAGTGATCTAAAATCGTGTCCATTGTGATACTGCGGATCAACAAACCACGCAGAACTTCCCTCCAGATAAACCCGACCGCCATTGTTCAAATAATCGGTGATCGCAACCGCCTCAGCACTCCCTTGAATGATCAGATGGCGACTTGAGTAAACACCTAAACAAACGAGCAATGTCTGATAGGTATTCAATTCTGAAGCAAGGTTAGTTCCATAGTCACCACTATATCCTGTACTGCTTAAAATAGCGTGGATATTTTCACCAGATGATGGTAATGGATCAGGGTTCCAGAGATAGTAGTTTTTCTGTCCAATAGTCAAATCAAATCGTACCGTGTCATTGCAGTAGTTCGAGTACACGAGCATTTTGAAACCGACGACCGTACCTATTGGAACACTAGAATCTGCACTTATAACAAAAGGATCCTGGTTATTATCCTGGATGCTATCACTGCCAATATGACCAAATGTTCCGATGCTATCAAAGATGAAGACTTCAGTAGCCTCACAGCGGAGCACTGCATTGACACTATCAGCTGTTGCAGAGCCTTGATTTTGCAGGGAGACAACAACTGAAAGAGTCTCTCCTGGCTCCAGTATATTATTACCATTACCGCCATTTAGTGTAACCCCATTTAATACCAGATTAGGTGCATAAACAACCTTTGAAAATTCAGATAGCCATGTAGAATCATTGATATCTGAACATATCAATTCAAAATCAATCTGATGGCCATCTGGACATGAATGAAGGACGGTGAAATTAAAACCGTCTGAACCTGTAAAAGCGGAATCATCACCTAATACATCACCGAAGTTCTTTATTGTATCAGTCAGCGTAATATAGCTGTCGTTTGAAGTCAGCTTGCCGGTAATCGCTACGCCGGTGCTCTCGCTCAGATTACTGATCCAGACTGGCAGTTCAATATCCTCAGTAGGGTTAATCCTGCCATCATCATTACCAGCCGCTGAATCATCAACAAATGAATTTAAATATACTATATAACAATAGTCGAGGATCTTTACGTGCATTGATCCTTCGTAAGGCAGGAGGTTTCTGCCAGTTACTGTTACATAGATTGTATCGTCCATGATTTGTGGATCAATGTTGAAATTCGCTTCGCCGTTGATATCAGTTGTGTCAAGGAAATAGACAGTGGTATCCAGTCTCCCCGCGACACAAACAAATGCATCGCTGATCAATGTTTGGTCATTGGCATTCTTAACTGTGACCACAAAATTGGATGCTGCAAAAGGCACGAATTCTGGATGCTGCACAACGAGAGAGCATGGCGTGCCTGTCCACAGATTCAGATCTGGATCGCCTAGGCAAGAAAAACTGTTATATTCCCTTAGCTCGCCATACCACTGATAAACTCTATACCTTCCCCCTTCACAGGCTTCACCAAAGGTTCGTTTTTTTTCAACAAACATCGCATCTATAAAACCACGTGCTGTAGCACTTCTTAAATGTGCAGCGCCGCTTGTATTACGTGTGCCACCAAAAAAGCCTACTGCTCCGCGCAACGTCGAGGGTGTTCCGGCACGTATAAAATTCTCACCAAGAATTGGTGTTGAACCCGTCGAGACAGTCTGGCACGTAGTTGAAATTATCACTGGTAATTTATTACCGTTCCACGTAGAAAATGGATTAACATCAAATGGATCATACCAGTGCACGCTTCCAGTACCACGATACTGCACAAATCCGCGTCCTTCATTGATTGCATTTATAACATGAGTTGCATTATACCCACGATGGTCATTAAATGTATCAACAAGGGCATATCCATTCTGCGTCGCAATGTTCTCTGCGTAACGCATATCAGCAAGATATGTTATTGAATCAGGATCCCAACCGTTACGTGCAATTGCACAACCCTTTATGAACCATAATGAGTCGCTTGTTTCTGGATTTCTTTCGTACGCAAAGACTTTGTTAATAAGTGTCTCCAGTTCCCAAGTAGTGGAAACTGAAAGTCTTCCTGGAATGATTTCGTTATAAATATCCCCATTCATATTTGAATAGTAATTATCAGTGTAATACCAGTTTCCTCCATATTGGTAACGGCATATGGGGATATATCCTGGGTGGCCCACAAGCACAACAAACTCTGGTTTGATATCCCATGTATTGTAGCAATTGAGGATAAAATTCCTTATCGAGACTGAATCATAGCCGACCTGCGAGAGCTTGTATACTGCCGGCTTCACTCCTTTCTTATATTTCCATTCAACAAGGGGTTGAAGTGTATTGTAGAAATTATCTGGGGTTATAATCAAGTAACGGGCACCAGTTTGAGCATAGGCTATTGAACCTAAAATTGCTAAAAGCACCACATACTTAAGTCTATTTATATAGCCCGAAAAATGCCTCCTCATAACATTACGATTATAATCATAATTCTCAAAATGTCAAGGACTAAAAAAAGTGAACTCATCTCTCACCCGCTTCTACCTTCCTTAGGCACAGCGTCAAATGTTGGAATCACTAAAAGAACTATCTGAAATACCTAGCCATCAGATTTTAATATGTACACACTCAAGCAGATGTAGAATTTAATTCTTGTAAGGCTCAAGAGGAAAAAATAACGGCTTTTATTAATTGACAATACCTTAAAAATTGATATAATTTATAGATTCCTCGGTAGCTCAATGGTAGAGCATCCGGCTGTAATAAAAGCAGCTTCCACGAGAAATCGTGGTTGAAAAATCGGGTGAATTCAAGGAAGCCTAAGCCCTGAGCATAGTCGAAGGGTATGGTAACCCTGAGCCAAGCCCTGTGTTAAGAAAAAACAGGGAAGGTGCAGAGACTATTCCGTAAGGAAGTACTTTCCGCTCAGTGCGGAAGGGAAGCGCCTGATTCCGTAGTACTGGTTAATACAGTGCCGGAAATGAGATAGTCCATTCTTTGATGAAAATCAGAGGTCAATGTAACCGGAGGGTTGCAGGTTCGAATCCTGCCCGAGGAGTTAATATTTTTCTTAATGAGCGTAGTGAGTTTAGAAAAATATAATTTCGAATCCCGTGATAGCGGGTGAGAGATACCTATTGAAAGAATCCTGCTTCAGTAGGGTGAGAGATACCTATTGAAAGAATCCTGCTTCAGTAGGGTGACAGATACCTAATGATACTCTTTTTAAACAAACAATAACAAAGATGAAACCACAGGATTGGTTTGTCTATATTGTTGAATGTAAAGACAAATCTCTTTATGTGGGGATTACTACAAATATTGAAAAAAGAATCAATGACCATAATTCAGGGAAAGGTTGCCACTACACCAAGCACAGAAAACCTGTTAAGCTCTTATTTTGTGAAAAACATAATGACCGCAGATCCGCAGTTAATAGCGAATTAGAGATTAAAAAATTCAGCAGGGCGAAGAAGTTTGACTTAATAAAGAATGATCTATTGAATTGCAGAAGAAGATATTGAGGAAACCTGACCTCCATCTTTCGGAGTAGTTATTTCAACAGTATCACTTTTTCAACTTTCTTATGACTATTCACCGTAATCGTCACAAAATAGACACCGGTATTTAGATTGCCTTTAAGCTCGTAAACACCTGCAGATTTTTTATCTAATACCACATTTTCTATTAATCTTCCGCAGATATCATATATGCATATCGTAATTTTCTCACCTTCTGGAAAAGTAACTTTGAACGCCAATTTGTCTCTCATAGGATTGCTTTTTGGAATAAAAGAAAATATTTGTGGCGTTCTTTTTATCTCCAGAATACTATATCCATAATTTGCAATAAATCTGTAGCAACTTGCCGGTGCTCCTGGTGGATCGGTTGAAACATGGCCAGCAATGTCCGTCGCCTCTATATAATATTGCACGGTATCAATTGTTAGTGTATCGACCTCGGGGATGGAGTCAACATACCAATCTTGAACAGCTGCACAATGCATGGTTGTTGACACCCAATCAGGGTCTTCATTCCTCTTATAATAAAGAACTACAGAATCTACGCCTGAAACCACATCCGTAACCTTCGTTGAAATTTCAAAAGGTCCAGTAAAAGAGGTATCAACCCAGACCGTAGTGGATTCTATTACGGGACCAGTATCGACACTGAAACTATCGGGATTAGCATACGGTCCCTGATTCCCTGCCCAATCGTAGGCTTTCACTCGCCAGTAGAAATGAGAGTATTCATATAGAAATCTGGAAGTAATAGTTGTGTCCAACGTATCAGCAATCAATGGTGAAACAAAACTGAGCATTGTATCAACTTGAATGATATAGCGAATAGGTGCCGACGAAATTTCCGCTCTCTTTCCATTCTCACTACTCGCCTTTTGGGTGCACTTTCTAATATCTGCCGGATTTGCTACAGTAGTCCATTCAAAATTTACAAGAGTATCATCTAAAATAATACCATTAATGGGTGAAAGTAGTGTTGGCACTATAGGCGCGGTTGTATCAACCCCAACCCCAAATCGCCAGATCGAAGAGAATTCACTTTCATTAGTAGCAACATCAAAAGTCTTTACGCGCCAATAGTAAATGGTATCAGACAAAGTCGTACTAAATACTGTATCAACTAAAGTCGTCTCAACCAATCCGAGAGAGAATGTGCTATCTAATGCATATTGAAGAAGATAGTGGTCAACTCCACTTAGATTGTCAGTAGCTTCATACCATATAAAACTGACCACACTGTCATTCAAATAGCCATAGTTGGGTGGTGAGATTAAATCAACAATGGTGGGTGGTGTCGTGTCAATAATTACCATCCAGGTTTCATTTGATTGTCGCGAGTTACCTGCGCTATCATAGGCGATGACATACCAACTATGGTAGCCTTCATGTAAATCATAATTAGCTACCCACGATGTATCGATATTCGGGCTTCTCAAGGTATCATTAATATAGACTTCATAATTTTCAAGTCCACTAGTTGAATCAAAAGAGGCTTGCCAAATAAAAGTTGGTCTTGTGATAGCTAAGTATGTTGTATCCAATGGTAAGATAAGACTGAACGGATTTGGAGGCGATAAGTCTACGATTGAAAAGTTGCTATTACTTTGGTCTTCAGCTATGAGGTTATTTAGTGAATCTAAAGCTTGTATTTTCACGCGGCAGGTAGTGCAAATGATATTGGGGAGCGTCCAGCTTAATGATGTGCTATCTGTTGGAATACTAGTAGCAATTGTGTCGGTGTAACTATTACCACTATCAGTAGAAAAAAGAATCATATAGCAATCTATCGTCGGATTTTCGCATGACCAAATGATATCATGGATTGCCCCTGCGGCCCAGATTTCAGAGCCATTTGGTACTATTAATTTAATTGCATTTATTTTTAAAAGATATACTTGCCAGTCATTGTTGCCAGTCAAATCTTTACAGCCGGTGATTATGTATCCTCCATCAGAAGTTTGTCGAATTGAATATCCGGATTCATTTCTCATTCCTCCGTGTCTCTTAATCCATAATGTTTCGCCATTTATGTTTACTTTAATAACATAAACCTGTCCAATATAGATAGGATTAGAATAAGTACATCCTACACCAATATAACCTTCATCTAAACATTGTTGAATGCACCTAATCCAATCATTATCTGACTCATCAAAGGCTTTTGTCCAGAGTGTATCACCATTCGCGTTTGTTTTTATAAAATAAGAGTTACTGTAATTCGGAGCACCTACACCAAATGAAAATGTGAAACCACCAATTATGTACCCTTCGTCATTAGTTTGTTGGACCGAATTACCCCTATCATAGTATATTCCGCCGTATGTCCTATCCCAAATAATGTCGCCATTAATATCTGTTTTTATAAAATATACATCACTCGATCCAGCACCAAAAGAGCGTGTGCTACCTGTAATAATGTAGCCACCGTCTGTAGTTTGCTGGACTGAATAGCCTACATCATTAGGTACGCCACCATATGTTTTTGTCCAGAGAGTGTCGCCGCTTGCATTCGTTTTGATAAAATAAACATCCCACCCACCAGCTCCCAAAGAGGTTGTTCCACCAACTACGATGTATCCTTCATCCGTAGTTTGCTTAACTGAAAAACCTTCATCACTACGTAATTCACCAAAAACCTTTGTCCATATCGTATCTCCATTGGAATCAGTTTTAATAAGAAAAACATTACTGGAGTCGGGAGTTCCTATACCGAATGAATATGTCTTACCTACTATGATAAAACCATTATCGGTTGTCTCTTGTACCTCCCAACCTTCTTCGTCGTTAATCCCCCCAAATGTCTTGAACCATATGGCATTACCATTGATATCTGTTTTAAAAAGATAAACATCTGAACCTCCATTGCCAAATGATTTTGTAGAGCCAACGATAACATATCCACTGTCTGAAGTTTGGCAAATTGAAACTCCAAAGTCTGAATAATCTCCGCCATAGGTGTTTTCCCAGAGAACATCCGGTTCCTGGGCGAATACAATAGTCATAGATAATTGACACAATACTAAATACCATCTTTTCATTTTTTCCTCCCCACCTATTTAGTAATTTTATAATTATAGATAGATAAAATTAGATGTCAAGATAGATACTGCGGAATTATATGTCCGTCACTCGTTTTGTCCAACTCAAACAGTAGGGTCATTACAATTAGATGGCGTACTATAAATAGTTCCTTATTTTTGTACGAACATTTGCCTGATAAATCACCTGCCTGCCTCAGGCAGGGGCGACTACAATAGAATCCTCTGGGGAAAAGTGTGTACACCCTTCGAGGAATCGGGCTTGACTCCACCTTTCCAACACATATACTCAATCAGGAGAAAAGAATGATGAATAACAAAGAACGATCAACAGATATTGGCACGTGCAGCCAGGCGATGGTGTGGCTTGTCGTGCTTGTATGCTTGTCAACAAATATACTCTGGGCAGGACAGAAACTTTTGTCACCGTGTTACCTTTTGGAATTGGAATCGATCGGGTTTCCCACTGCTGAAAAACAACAGGCAGCATGGCCTATACATGACCTCATAGCCCATGAAGGAAAACTGTATCTTGGTCATGGTGATGCGGTCGTTAATACCGGTCCCACTGACATTATATACTATGATTTAAATAATGAGGAGTTTGTCGCCGAGTTTACTGTAGACGACGAAGCGATTTATTATTATCAGCTAATCGATAAAAGATTAATGATCCCGGGCATCGATGCAACTGAAGACTGGGATTTTGGTAATTTCTATATACTGACAGATACCGGTTGGATAAAAAACAGAACAATCCCAAATGGCATCCACGTCACCCACCTTGCATCATATGACGAGAATTTATTTGCCAGCACCAGTACTCTTGGTAGTGTCGGAGAGAACATCGATTTTGCCTTTGGCGGGGTATTCTGTTCAGCAGACAATGGCAAGACCTGGATTCTCTCGTACGCAACACCGAGCGATGACAAAAGCGTTTACCGCGTACAAGCGCTTGTCACTTACCGGGATAAATTATATGCATTCCCCTTTGCCTTTAGTGGTTTGACCAAAGAAGATATCCCTACAAGATATCATGGAGCATTATCAGATAGATATTCTTCAGACAATGAATATCTCATACTCTCGAATGACATTTTTGGTCAGTGCGATGTCATTGTCTTCGATGGTAAGACATGGCGTTGCGAAGATATCATACCGAAAGACAAACTTTGCTACATAACCAGACCATTTGTCTTCAAAGAGAAGCTGTATATACCAGGGCTCTTTGGTGAATACATCGACTATTTGAATAAGGACCGACAACTCGCACCCCAGGCAAAAACACTCCTTTTTAGTTTTGACGGCAAGCGAACCAAAGAAGTGAATTTTGATTATGATAGACTTGCCGATGTCTTAGTGAAGGAAGATACCTTATACCTCCTTATTGAAAAAAACAGTCTATACTATGTCGCCAAAACAGGGAACCTCAAGAAATGGCACTATTTCCTGATCCCCCCAGCAGTGGAAAAGCCAAAGTCAATCGAATATTCTGATCGGTTGTTCTATATCGGGGCAGAAGATGGCAATATTTTCGTATCAGAACAGAATCGATTGATTAAGAATTTCAAAGAAGCAACAAGCGTCTTACCCAAAAAAATCTTTGGTGCTGCTGAACTACCAAGAGACGGCAAGTGGTATTGGACCGCGATAACTGATTTACAGAACTGGGGACAACTCGCTCTGCTCACTGCCGAAGTTAAGTACGGTAATGTTTTGAAGATAAACACAACCAATATAGAAAAACTGAGTGTCTTTCCACCAAAGCACTTTCTCAACACTGAACACGAAACCATGTTAATAATCGATGGGGTGGTGGTTTATGAGGCACTGACTGAAGACATAAACGAGCTTATCTGTACGCAGTCTGTAGACAGCACTGGGACTTGCTGGAACGTAGAAGAGGGGACTAGAGAATTTGAAACCTATATCCCAAACAAATACCTTGTTGGAAAAACTGATATTGAATTAACCAGAAAAGGTAAAGACCCCCTTGTCGGCTATTGGAAAGCAGATGTAATAAGGGAAGCAGCTGATACAGACCTTGCAATAATCAGTCGCAGTGGAATTCGGGATGATATTATTTCAAGCAGTATTTTTCTTGAGGACATATATGATGCCAATTACCGAAATAAAATCTGTCAGTTCAAAGCATCGGGCAAAGAATTAGCAAAGATGCTTGAATATAACCTCAACCAACCTGAAGACCAGAAGTGTCATATTTCTGGGTTCACAATCAAATACGCATTCGAAGACTCAGATATTAAAATCACAGAAACGACGCTCGACCCAAAAAAGAAATATACGGTCGCTACTGAAGACTACCTTGTCGAACGAGCAAAGCATTTCTTGGGACAGGATATAGAATACAGCACGACTGATAAGGATACCTACCAAGCCATACTTGAATGGTTTACCGAGCATAAGACAATCAGGGCTATTGCACCGAGAATTGAAAGGTTGATTAAAGATCAGAAGTAGGGCGTTTCCCTCGATGTTGAGCTCGGGACGAAACGTATACCCGCCCTGTCAAATAAACTTCTGGAAGAAGCATGGGCATTTCTGTTACGTTATTTAACAGGGGGCACGTCGTATTTTGAAGTTTTGAGGTTACGAGGTTCAGAACTTCTGAACTTCCTAGCTTCTTAAGTTCATCTTGGTAATTCTTTCAATCTCTTTCACACGCGCTTTGAGATCGATTTCTTTGTAGATTTTTAGAGCCTCATTCAGGTTCTTGTGAGCGAGTTTCTTCTCTTGTCGATTACCCAACGTCAAAAAAACACATCCATATTCATAATAAGAATCAGCCAACAGCTTCTTATTACGAAGTCCTTCTGCCAGAGCAACCGCTTCATCAAAGTACTTCTTTGATTTACTTAACGATTTCAAGCTGCCTTCTTTGCTATGTATTATCGCCAGATTGACGAGTAAACCTATTTGGACACTGGTTAGATCAATCTCTTTAGCCAGATTGAGTGCTGCATGAGCTGCATCCCGTGCATCAGCTAGCCTATTCTGTTTTATTCTCAGTTCTGAGAAGGAACTATTAACACGACTTATCGCTTTTTTGTGCCCGATATGCTCAAAGATCCCTTTGGCGGTATTCAATAGCTTTTCTGCTTTATGAAGTTCACCCATATGAATATAAGCAATACTCAACCGATGCGAAGAACTTCCGATCGTCCACTTATCACTTGCTTTTTTACTTATGGCCAATGCTTTTTGCGATATTATCGCCGCCTTCTTGTGTTCGAGCTTACTTTCGTATACTTCGCCCAGAGCCTCAAGCGCGAATGTAATCAGTCTATTGTCGCCGATTTCTTCACTCATTGCTAAAGCTGCTTCGAGTGATTTAACCGCTTTCTCGTATTGGCACGAATGCTGATAAGCTACCGCCAGGTTGGTATAAGCAATACCGATACCGTGTTTGCTGCCAAGCTCTTCATTGATTTTTAAATAGTTATTTAGCAGTTCGATCGCTTTATCATATTCTCCTTTGTTCTCATAAACATTGCCCAGGTTACAGTAAGCAATGCCAATACCGCCCTTGTCACCCAATTCCTGGCTGATTTTCAATTTCATGGCAAAGGCATCAATTGCCTGATCAAATTTGTTCTGGGTACGGTAGATTGTACCTAAATTATTGTATACATCACTAACTGCCCGGCGTTCACCAATGTTCTCAGCAATTAGCAACGCTTCCTCAAGTAAGTGCACCGCTTTTTCATATTCGCCTAAAAATGAATAAACAATGGCGAGGGGAACATGAGAAACTAATAGCGTATGCTTGAGTTCTTTGTTGAACTGCCACTCTTTCTTGCTCTTCACTTTCCTTACTATGGATATCGCTTGCAAACCCTTTTTTTCAGAGATGTCCATCTTGCCCTTTATTCGGTAAACCCAGCATTCAAGTCGCAATATATTAGCTCGCTCAATCTTCGCTTCAATACTAACGGTTCTGATTGTCTTCAAAGCTCGCCCTGCCTTGTTAAGCATAGCTATGGCTTGATCAAATAAACCTTGTCCGATAAACACCTCGGTCATCGCAATGTAAGAACGTACTCTTGTCAGAACATCTTTTTTTCCGCTCTTCGCCATTTCTGTATAGGCGCTCTGTGCCTTATCATACTGACCG
>JAUWLY010000249.1 GCA_030613445.1 Candidatus Stahliibacteriota bacterium
TGAAAAAGTAGCAGCACGAAAAGCATTTATCAGGGAATTGAACAAAGGTGGTTATGCGGGCGTGTATTTTGGCCACGGTAATATGCATGACCTTGCACATGAAGGGCTTTTCTATACCAGGAATATACCTGAGGTCCGCAATAGCCGGCGAAATTTCCTTTTCTATTTTGGCTCGTGTACTGTAGGACGTTTTAATGACTCTGATTACGAGGCGATCGGCGAGGAATTCGTAAGGATCAAAGATGGTGCGATCGGCACCTTGGCCGCGACTGCTGGAACGTGGTCCGCCTCCAACACGACTATTGGACGACGTTATATAAGCCTACTCACTGATCCGGATACTAATTTGACTATGGGCGAATGCTGTTTTGCAGCCCGTGATGGCTTTTGGGATTTGCACTATTTGTTGATCGGTGATCCGGCAACCAAAATGAGAAAGCCAACTGAACAAATGACCGTTGATGCATCACCTGACTCGCTGAGACCGGTTGACAAATTGACGATCACTACTGATCAAGCCCAGTTTTACCTCAAGGCATTTGTCCGGGACACGACGCATATCGAGATCTTTAATAACGCCTCAGCAAACAAGATCAGCGGATGGGTGTATAGAGCGGTTCGTACTGGTCCTAATCCTGGTGATACCGTGGGGTTCGGTTACTTGATCGACGGCAAGGAGATCTACCATGGTTTCTGGAGCGATGACACAGCGAGGATTATCGCACCGCGCATTAGTACGCTCTATTTTCCAGTGATAAAATTGACCAGCTTTGTGGCTCATAAGACCGGGTTTTACGATTCAATAAGGGTATATGGCAGTGCTGCACCGTCGACTGATGATACCGGTCCCCTGGTCAGTCTTTATGATGGGGCAAGACAGCTGGTAAATGATGACTGGGTTGAAAAGGAATTTACCCTCACGGGTCGGGTATCTGACAGCAGCGGTATTAATCTCCTTAATTCAGTCAATGACACGCGCGGGTTTTATCTTTACATAAACCAGGATATCGGGAATAAGATCGACTTGAGAGATTATTTCATGTATGACAGGAACTCTTACATGACCGGTGAGTTCAATGTCGACCTTGTACTCCCTGAATCGGTCGATACCCTGACTATTTATGTATCAGATAATTATAATAACCAGACAGTCGAGACTATTGTGCTAAATGCTGAGCTCCACGGCAGGATTTCGATCGATAATTTCCTCATTTACCCAAATCCAATCGAAGATAATTCAGGTGCTTGGTTCACCTTCTCACTAACAGGTTCGGGTTTGGTTGACATCAAGATCTACACGATAGCCGGCAGGTTGATAAAGACGCTCCTTGACGTGCCTGTTCAGGCTGGGTATAATCAGATATTCTGGAACGGGTTTGATGAGTATACTGATGAGATCAGCAATGGTGTGTATTTGGTAAGAGCGCTTGTCCGTAATCAAAGCAATCAAGACGAGGTCATTGAGAAGTTCATAATAGCTCGGTAAGTCCTCCGGCGAAAAATAGCCTGGGGTAAAGCAAAGGGAGCAAGTCTAGGAAGTATATTAAAAAATCAGTTTAAATCTATTGTTGACTTCGGAATATCACTAAAGAGGAAGTCCTAAACATTGTTGTCTATAACATCCTAGTGAGTTGAATGACAAAAAGATTTCTGAACTTGCTCCACAGTGCATGTTCTTGCCATAAAGCCTCCACAGATTGATTTTCTCAGCTTTTAGAATTAGCAAGAATACGGATTTTTTATTTATGTTAAAGCCATTCATTAACTAGCCCGACAGACTATGAGTCCGTCGGGTATTAGACCATGCGGACTGCGAGTCCGCGGCGCGTGTGGTGTCACAAATATGGCACAGAAAATGGTGTTGGAGATTCTATCATTGGTTTACTATTGGGAACATTGTAATTCTCACGTTACAAATATGCAGAGCCACGGACTACTGAACCGTGCACGAAAATAATTCATGTGGGAATAATAAGCATACTTGTTTGTCATTGATTTTCTCTGATTTATTGCTATAATTGCTGAAGGAGGAAAATATGGCTAAATGCAAATTCTGCGGGCGGGGAGGTTTGTTTTTATCGTTAAGCCAAAACGGATTATGTAATAACTGTGAATCAGCTGTATCTTTAGAAGTTAACTCAAAAATACGCGTAATTCAGGAATCCATTGAGCTCGTCAAGAATTCTAAGAAACTAGATACACGTTTATCTCGCGCAGATGTGGTAATAAAACTAACTTCTGAAATTGTTGATAAATTTGAATCGAAAGGGATTGTTATGATGGATCCACCAGCAGGTGAAGTACTGCAGCTTTATGAAGAAGGTCGTGATGAAATAATTAAAGACTCTCTTGATGGAGAATATAAGACTGCATCAGCGAAATCAGAGGTAGGTACAACAGCGAAAGCAAAAATCAATCCTTTGTCGAAAGTGTTACTAAAAATTCAGCAGTATAAAGATGAATTAGCAAAACAGGGTTATCTTGATGATCTTGAGAAGAAAATTAACGGAGACATACATGCAACCCAGCTATACTTCTTCTTGGATGACGCAAAAAAAGCGGAGTTTAAAGGAAATAAAAAGAAAGCACTCGACAAATATCTGGAAGCACTTTATTTTATTAAAACCGATAAAATTGATGATATCAAACAACAGGATACCATTGTAAACATCGAAAACAAAATCAGAGCACTAGGCGGAGAAGTTCCTCAGTAAGCAGAGTTCACTCAACTCCCTCCAACTTTCTGAACTTAGAACTCTGTAAGGGGAAGCAATCTTAGTAATCACTCCCCCTTTTTTTGTGCCAGATTTGTGCCAAATCTGTGCCAAAACATATGGTAATAGACAGAATATCCAGCAATGGTCAGAATGGTGTAAATGATTGATTGACAAGCTTTTGTGCGTTTTTGGCATGATTTCAGAAGTTACGAAAAATCATCAAATTGGATTCGAAGTCCGTCGCTCTACTCGAGCGGATTATGAGTCCGCCGCACAATTATTAGACCGAGCGGATACGAAATCCAGTTGGTTTCTAGCACGGCGGACTAGGAGTCCGTCGCTCTTATTGAATGATAGTTAATCTTTGAACTCCGACTCAACAACCTCACCATAATATCCATCAATTTTTTGTATCGGTTGATAATATGCGAAGTGATGACACTTTCTACTAATCAAGCCAGGTGTAACATGATTCCTGCTAAGTCTAACCATGAATTTATATTTTAACATATCTTTGAAAGGGTTATCCTGGGAATTGATGAAGAACTGAAGATATATAAATATCCCACCATAGCCACAATCCATTTTAATAATATGTGTCCACCAGTGGGGAAGTTCTGGTTCAATTGTCTTTTCAGTCTTTTGTTTGACAAACTCTTCAACCACTCCACCATTTATGATAAAATCCCTTATTGGCCTGAATACGTCCTCATCACCACGACAAAGGTCAACTACTGTAAGAAAATAATGGAATGCAATCTTGGCAATTGCTCTAAAATAACGATCAGTTACACGACAAGTTGTTTTCGGGTTTTTAATATTGACCTCTGGGGGAGGCTCTAAAATTGTAAAATTCTTACCTAGACCGGAAAGCAATCTTTCCATACGTAGTAAAAATGTGTCATCTCCAAAGAATCTGGCATCATAGTTGCCCTTTGGAATTTTAATTTCCTCTCTTACATATGTGAGAAATTGCTTGTTGTCTTTAATCCAATCAGGCACACGAAACGGAAAACATTCACCCTTTTTATTAATAAAAACTATCTGTTTGTTTACTTCTTTAATTGTCTGCTGACTAGGATTGAATTTAAAAAGAATATGGATACCCAAATTGGAATCGTATCCAACAAAATCTATTGGTGGTGCTCCTGCACTTCCACGTTCAAAGATATTTATTCTTTTGTGTTCTTTTCTACCTGTTATTCCTAAGAACTCCTTAATAAATGCTTCTGGTCCACAATGCAGGAATTGATCCTCTGTAATACTAATTATTCTGCTGTTACAATCTGCACACACAGTATCGGGCAGTTCTGGAAAGCCTTTAAAGTGCCCAAGACTGTAAGGTAGAGCATGCTCTTTGGAAAATGGGCCGCTTGCTCCACAGTAGATGCATCTTTTTTCATTGGTCATATCTGCTAGTAACTCCCTCGTTTTAATCATACTCATGTGTGTTTTACTGTCAAGCATAGGGTAAGAATTATAGCGGTTTTTTGCTTTTCTTATGTCTAACTCATGCTCAAGCATATAACGATAGTGAAGATATTTAGTGATCAAGACACAAAATTGACATATGGTTAAGAGAACGACTTCTACCTGCTGTGATTTCACACAATGTCTATTACGCACCACGGACTACTGATCCGTTACCCTGTTCCAGAAATTGTCCCAGCGGACTTAAAGTCCTCAGTAAATCTCACGATTGCGATAATTATTGAATACCTGTGTCAGATTGTATAATAGAGTTGAGTAGTATTTTACTCTTTAAAGATCGTTTACAATTTGATATAATCGTGCGGGTGAGAAGGAGGATACGATCCGTGCCAGTGATGGAGTTACCTCAAGGAAGATTTGGGGAAGACTGCCTCTGCACAAATTCTGTTATCTCTTTCTCTACAGAAAGCCCCGGTTTAGGTAATTGGCGGTCTGCTTTGAGCAGAG
>JAUWLY010000170.1 GCA_030613445.1 Candidatus Stahliibacteriota bacterium
GCTATCAGGTGCAATCGTTCCAAATGAAGAGATTGAGTCAATAATAATAAAGAATGAATCATTACAGAAGATTTGTCCAATGACATTTTCTGCCTTGTATGATCCGATGTTTTCGAATTCGATGATTAACTGATTAGTGTCTCCAGCCGGTGTAGATTTTAAATACCCGGGGAAATAATAGTCAGTAAACAGAATAATTGGCGCATGGACTGTAAAATCAAAATCAGATGTCCAGGTAGAGTTATTAGCATCGTTTATTATGAGCTGTAATTCAATCTGGTGCAGGTCAGGACAATCAGGTATGATTACGACATTAAAGCCATTATTTGAGGAGAATGCCGAATCGAGTGAAGCAATATCCCCGAAGTATTTTATCGTGTCATTCAAGGTAAAGAATGGGTCAGTATGTGTTTTGTGAATAGTAGCGGATACATTATAAGCAATTGAGTCACCCCAGTTCTTGAGCCAGACCGGGATTTCAATATCCTCACCAGGATTGGCAATGGAATCGTTATTTCCACCAATTGAATCTGATATTTCAAAGGAGTTGAGAGATACATAAGGCCCGCCCAAAAAGTTTACCCTCATTAACCCGTGGTATGATTTTAAATTTCTACCTGTAACAGTAATCAATACGGAATCTCCAGGAATATGGAGCGAATCTATGAATGTTAAGGAACCAGAGGCATTGGTTCGATTATAATGGTAAAACATTGTATCTTGTTTTGCCATAACACAAACAAGTGCATTTTCTACAGGTGCTGAATTGTGTTGTACATTGACATAAACCGTACACAATCCTATGTTGAGCATAGAATTATGTGTAACGTCAAGATGCCTTGGTGCTGAAGTCCAGACCGTCATTTCTGGGTCGCCCAGGCAGGTCCAGGAATTATATTCGAGTGAATCGTTAAATACATTATAATAATTTAATCTGCCAGATTCTGCTGCCTTGCCAAGGGTACTTGAACTATCGCAGAATATACTCTTCAGAGTACCTTTAGCTAGCGCACTGCGAAATTCTGCGGCTTCAAATAAGGCAGTGGTTGTGCCCAAAAAGCCAACAGTTCCTTTCGGCTGTTCAGGCGTGCCTGCGTTTTGCCATTGATAACCAATGCCTTCGATTGTTCCGCATGTTGCAGAAAGTACTATAGGGAGTTTATAACCATTATTCATCTGGTCTGGATGTATGTTTTCAAATGGCCAGCACCAATCGACAAAACCAAGACCACGGTACATAATATATGAACGGCCATTATTAATTGCATTTATCACATCTGAACTGTCGTGGCCCAAACTGTACGCGAGCGAATCAATGTGTACAAAACCTGCATTCATCATTAGTGTATGCATATAGCGTGCATCAGCCCAGTATACTGAGTCTGATGGTGGTTGTCCTTGTTCTTCCTCATTGACAATCGTCACTCCTTTTCTAAACCATAATGAATCTTCAAGATAAGGATTTTTTTCATAGCCGAGTACTTTGGCAACAATAGTTTTTACTTCTGTGGTGTCATAGACCCAGAACCGCCCTGGAATTATTTCGTTTCGGAAATCACCTGCAACATTAGTATAATAATTATCAGTATGACAAATCATAGTTCCACTAATTCTTGGAAATGGAATTTGATACTTGTTGCCAACGAGTAACAGATATTCGGGTGTTATTTCCCAGGTATTATATGCATTTACAATGTAATTTCTTATTTGAGTTGAATCGCTGCCGATTTCTGATAGTTTAACAATCTTCGCCTTTAATCCTTTTCTTGTTTTCCATTTTGCAAGTGGTATTAAAGCATCATAGTAATTATCATGTGTGATGATTAAATAACGCGCACCTGTTTCCTGAGCGAGTAATTGGGTTGATAAGATAATAAATAATGAGAAAATTAAATTCTTTCGATTAGCAAGATCTAATAGGTTTAACATACAAACACCTATGTTACTTATGCAATTAGTCCTATTATTTTACCAAAACCACCTTTTCTATTTTCACCTGTACTGGAGTTTCTAATTTTATAAAGTAGACACCCCGGGCGACTCTGTGACCAAAATCGTCAGTGCCATCCCAGGATAAAAGCGTAGGGCGTTGGGTGTCGAGCGTAAGGCGAGAAAAATCTTTTACCAACCTACCGCTTACATCATATATTTTTAACTCTATGCCCTTTGCACTTTGCCCTGTGCTAAAGCTGATGTTTATCATCTGTCTAAATGGATTCGGGTAGACGCTCAAATTTGTAGTTTCTACTTTGCTATTTTGATGTTCTTCTATGCCAGGGGATTCATACCAATTCTGTCCGCCATCTGTTGTTAATAATACAATGTCATACCCACAAGCAAAACCATGTAAGTTATCTGAGAAATCAACATCAAACAACGTGTTGGTTGCTGGGTTGGGTTGAAATGTCCACGTGTTACCTCCGTCAGTTGTATGAATGATAGTACCGAACCTGCCGACTGCCCATCCTTCATCGCCTACAAAATCGACGGCTCTGAGATAATATGAATTAGCAGGAGCACTGATTGGATTCCAGCTTAACCCACCATCTGTTGTTTTGAGAATTATAACTGAAGTATCAGCTTCATCACCACCGACAATAATGCCATCAAACACATTGAAAAAATAGACATCAAAAAAGTCCTCGTATGTTAGAGACTGGTATAGAGAATCCCAGGTCAATCCTCCATCAGTTGAGCGAACGATAAAACCTTGTCCAGTGAGCATTGAGTCAGGGTATCCAGCAACCATCCATCCATCCCATTGATTCACAAATGAGATACCATAATATTCGTTTGCAGCCCAGTTAGTGAAGATCTGTTCCCAAAAACCACCGCCATCAGTTGTCATTGCAAGTGCTCCATCACCACCAGCAGCCCATCCATGATATTCATCTATGAATTCGATTCTCGTTCCATATTTGGAAAAACCTCTAACCTGTTGATACCAGTCAAGACCACCATTATCAGTATGAAGAATCTCCGCTGCCCATTGACTATGAAAGCCGGTTGTCCAGGCGAGAAATTGATTAACGCAGGTAACGTCAAAAAGTTTACGTGTAGTATCAGCAGAAGGAGGACTCTGCTGTTCCCAGGTTGTACCCCCATCGGTTGTGTGTAGTATTGTAGCTGATGTATCAATGCATACAATCCAGCCGTGTAGATTGTCAGGTGCAAGTGCACAACCATGGTAGTCCAAAGCAAATGCACTGGATATTAGTATTAAAAAAATTAGTATATATTTCACAATACCTCCTTTTATTTTAGTAAAATAATTTTTTTGATTTTCTCGGAATCAGTACCTTCTGCTTTCAGGAAATATACACCCTGAGGAACTTGGCGACCAAGATCATCAGTACCATACCAGGATAAAAGCGTAGGGCGTTGGGCGTCGAGCGCAAGGCGAGAAAAATCTTTTACCAGCCTTCCGCTTACATCATAGATTTTCAACGCTATGCCCTTTGCACTTTGCCCTGTGCTAAATCTGATGTTTATCATCTGTCTGAAGGGATTCGGGTAGACTTCTAATATCGAATTACTTGTAGAGGTTTGGTTATATTCTTCAATGCCTGGAAATGTATCAGGAGGGTCAGTAGTGAACTTTATTGCCCTGTTATTTGCCAATGGCGCTGCTGCGTCAGGATAGATATTGGCATACGTATATTCTAAGCCGATTGTATGTTCTCTATTTTCTATGCCTACTGTAGCATAATTATGCCACACGTCGTCATTAGTGATATCTTTATATTGAAAGATTATTTCGCCGTCACCAGTTTCAGTTGGATAGTACTGCGGGTCAAACAGAATGACTTCAAATGTCTGGAGCTCTGCCGGTGTTGGGCTCGTCGGGTCATGGATATGCTGGACCCGTGAATATTCAATAATAAATCTGTGGTTAGATGCATCATGCCAGTAGCTGACATTGCCGCTTGAATCCGTAGCTGTGGGATCAAGGTCATCCCAGAATGGTGCAATGAGCAGGGGCGGACCACCGGCACTTGGAATATGCCAGTTATACATATCAGCAATCCAGGTAGAATCCATTGCAATATATCCATTTGAGCATATAGAAACTCTATCATACCATTCACCATAAAATTTGAAATCGAAAGGCATATCTATCGTTTTTGTTTCGTCGTTTTCGAGGACAAGGCTGTCACCAGAACCGCCCAGTGCTGGGTCAATTTCAATCCAGTTATAAGTAGGTTTTTCTGAATAACCTGCATCAGTATCATCATATGCAAAATATCCATAAAGATCACGGCCAAGTGGTTTAGTCTGGTCAACAACGCCAATAACTAATGCAAATTCTACTGTATCTTTGAAATTATCATCTCCTGACAGCATTACAATAAATCCAATTGCGTGCCCGGGTGAAATTGATGAAGAGGCGCTTACTGTGAAATGATTGCTGCTGTTTGCTGCTGAATCACCAATCGGAATATTCCCAAAAGACCCGATGGAATCACCTACGCTTGCACCAGGATTTAATGACCTGAGGATACCGGATATGTTATTTCCAATGAGTCCTCCAGTATTTTCAATGGATACTATCATTTCACTCGTTTCTCCGGGGTCAAGAGCGCCATTACCATCAAGTATCTGGTTCCACTGATAAACAAATTCCGGTGCCTTTACATCAATCCATATGCTTGAATTCCAATTACCCTGATTTGTAGTTATATCAAGGTTGAATTTTATTATGTGATTATTTTTTGCATTAGTTGATACATTAAAGTCATAGGCAGAGCCAGTTGCTGTTCCTCCTGGAGCGATATTACTGTAGTTTTGCATCGAATCGGTGATTGTGATGAGTGGATCAGTAGTTGTAAGTTTTGCCGAAACATTGGTGGCAGGTGTTGATGTACCATAGTTCTTCAGGGTAACTTGCATTTCTATTGCCTCGCCAGGATTAACCTCACCATTATTATTTCCAGTGGGATCACTAATTGAGTGGTCGTAGTAACCAACATAAACAGTAGAACTATTGACAAGACAATCTCCGCAATAAGGTTTGAAATTATGTTTTGTTACGGTAACAAAGAGTGTGTCTTGTGATGATGTAGAAAAATTGAATGTGGCTTGCCCGGATGCATTAGTAAATTCTACCTCTTTCACTTCATTATCTTTATAAAGACTTACCATTGTATTTTCAACTGGTTGGGACGATGAATTTTGTACCTGAACCGAGAAGGAATTTGTGCCAACAGGTATAGAATCGGAATGGTTTACAATAAATGTATCAGGAATATCTGTCCAGACATCGAGTGAAGGATCTCCTAACAAATTGTAGGTATGAAAATAGAATGAACTGCCAGATGCCCAGGATGTATCACCAGGAAAATTTACAAAAACTTCCATTTTGCCTCGATATAATGCAGGTCCTAAATTGGAAATATTTTCTTCTAAAAATCCCCAGTAAATACCATGGTCAAGGCAATTATTCCACCTGGAACTTGTTGTAGCAGCGGATGCACCGAAAAATGCTATCGCCCCTTTTGGTGTAGTTGGACTACCTGATCTTACCCAGGCTTCACCAAAACAGGTATTATAGCCAAAGTTTCCATTCCAGCATGTAATGCTTGTTACAACCGGCAATTTCCACCCATTTGATAATCCTATGACATCTGTGTTGTGGAAATTGGGATATACCCAACCATCAGGGTCTGCAATGCCACCACGGTAATTTACAAAAGCAACGCCCTGGTTTACAGAATTTGTTATTTCGGTTGGTCCGGATATTGGTGGATAATAGACTGTGTCCACAATAGAAAAACCATAATCAAATAAGCGGTCCCTGACCCATCTTTTTGTTGCGATTGGAGTTGTCATTGTGTCTATAGGATAATTTGCTGCCACCATTAAAGAACGTTTAAACCAGGCTGGATCATCCATATACGGATCTGTTTCGTAACCGATTATCTTTGCGATTAGCGTATTCAATTCATTGGTGTTGTTCGCCGATAGTCTTCCTATTAATAACTCGCACAGAAAATCATTACCCTCAAGCAATGTGTAGGGATAATCAGTGCGGCTTACAGGTATAGCTGATGAGTAAGGGGGCAATTGATTTACATCGCCGATTAGTAGAACATATTCAGGCGGTGGAGACCAGGTAGCATATGCATTGGTGATATAGTCCTTTATTTCAGTCGGATAACTGCCTGTTTGAGAGAGTGTTCTTACCTCCACGGTCCAGCCCTTTTTCTCTTTCCATTGAGCAAGGGGTTGGACTTCATCCTCGAATGAATCTGGGGTTATTATAAGATAACCCAATGGTTTTGAATCTTCATTTTCTTCGAAATTCAGAATAAGATTTTTAAATACTTCTCTAAGTGAAGGCGACAAATGGAGTTCTTTGGTTGGAGGCGTATAATTTAATGTGATTTCGATACTTCCGTAATATTCTTTAACATTATTGTTTAAATAAGAAGGATAAATAACAATCGGATAAACATCACAGTTTTTCATGTTTAATGGTTTACCA
>JAUWLY010000065.1 GCA_030613445.1 Candidatus Stahliibacteriota bacterium
AAGAGTTTTCTCTTTCTTAGCTTATCGGAAAGCCGACCGAAAACAATGCGGAAAAGTGATGCTGTACTTTCTGCGATACCTTCGATCATCCCGATAATCGCCTTACTCGCACCGATGCCTGTAAGGAATTCCGGAACAAGTGGGTAAACCATTTGACTTGACAGGTCGGTGAAAAGTGAGACCAAGCCGAGCATGAATACATTTTTTCTGTTCTTTGATTTAAGCACAGTAAGATATTATATGGATAATTTCACGCTTGTCACCAGCTGATATTCAGAAAACCACAGCATTGACAAAGAATAAACTTTCGTTATAATTGTTCATGGATCAAGAGACCAGGAAAACATACACTAACGCACTTGAACTCTGCGAGAAGGGAAGAATCAAGACAGCGATCGAGAAATTGAAGTTGGTTGTCAAAGCTTATCCTGATTACCCTGATGTTCACAATGCCCTTGGTCTGGCATACTCGCTACGCGGTAATAATGAGGACGCGCTAACTAGTTTCAAAATGGCGGTGGAACTGAACCCTGAGTACATAGAAGCCTATGTGCACATGGCAATCATACAGAATGAACAATGTCGTTTTGAGGAGGCAAAGCAGACTTTTGAGAAGGCAGCTAAGCTGGAGACCAAAGAAAAGGGGCTTTCTCCACAGTTGAAGGCGAAACTCGCCAATACTTACGGCCAATTAGGTGATACATACTATGAACTGCAAGAATACAGGAAGGCAAAAGATGAGTATAAAAGAGCGATGGAAGTGAATTCATCGTTTCTCGACATAAGACTCAAATTAGCAAAGACTCATCTCCAGCTTACTGAATATAGGGATGCTGAAAAATTGCTCAGGGGAATCCTTGAAAACAACGAGAGTTATCTGGAGGCAAAAACTACATTAGGTCTTTGCTATTATCAACAGAAGAGATTTAACGACGCTCAACGAGAATGGCAGGAGGCATTGGATCGCGACCCAGCAAATATCAAAGCGAAGTCCTATCTCAATATGCTAAAGGAGAAAGTGAAATGACCAAAGCCAAATGCATGAAAAAGTCAGAGTTGAAGCTCTACGAGAAGAAACTGATCGAAGAAAGAAAAAAGCTACTACGGGAACTGGAATATGAAGGCGGTCAAATATCAAAGACCCAGCTAGAGTCCTCGGGGAATCTTTCGGCTTATTCGAACCATATGGCAGACCAAGGAACCGAGACTGAAAGGCGTGAACTAACCTCACAAATCCTTTCAACACGCCGTGAGGCTCTTTCTGAGATAGACCTCGCTCTGAATAAAGTGAATCAGAGCAAGTACGGCATGTGTGAGAGCTGCGGAAAAGCAATAGGCAAAAGACGGTTGAAGTTCTTACCTCAGGCAAGAACATGCATCAAATGCTCTGAGGCCTTCCAGAAGTAACTCAGACAAAAGATTATTCAATGCTTCATAAAAAAAACATCAAGACTTTCTTAATATTCACGATCAGTGCGTTGTTGGCTGATCAGATTTCCAAATTAATAGTCGTTAACTATTTGACACCTTTTGAGCCTCCTCTTAATATCATTGGTTCTTTTTTGCGCTTCAAACTTACCTATAACCCTTATGGGGTTTTCAGTATAGCTTTTGGTCCAAGTATTCTTTATTACATCTTATCAGTAGGTGGCATATTGATATTGACATACATTGCCTTGTCTTTCAAGGATAGAATCGGCGTTATCGTTTTTGGTTTTGTCATCGGTGGTGCGGTCGGCAATATAATCGATCGGGTGAGATTAGCCTATGTTATAGATTTTATTGATATGGGTCTTGGTAATCTACGGTGGTTTACCTACAATCTTGCCGATGCGTTCATAACTGTTGGAGCGGTTTTTCTGTTGGTTCGTGAGCTCTTCTTTAAACAAGACAAAAAAGCAGAAACGCCTGATAGCGGTAAGGCAAATTAACCCTGCATTAATTTACTGTATATTTTTTTCCTACTCAGAATGAGTTTAATATAATTTCTTGTTTCGTTATAAGGTATTAAATCAATAAATACATCCATTTCATAGTTAGGATCTTGTTTTATCCACCGTTTTACACGCACCGGTCCTGCATTATACCCGGCAAGGGATAGCGGTACTGAGTTGAGATCTTTCAGCAGGTTATTGAAATAATAACAGCCGAATTTTATCGATATCGATGGGTCATGGAGAGAATACGTTTCGACCTGCAGGTCTTTAGCAATTGCTCTTGCGGTTGGCGGTATTATTTGCATGATCCCTCTCGCATTTGCCGAGGAAACAGCATCTGGGTCAAATAAACTTTCCTGCCAGATCATAGCCAAACATAAACCCAGATCAATATGCTGATCCATAATTGTAAATGTATAGCGAACTGGGTACATTAACTTATAGAGCTCATATGGCCAGACCATGATATCTTGCTGTTTTGCTGCCTTTTTCATACGTAAACTGAAGAGGATAGAATATCGATCTGCACCATATTGAGCACAGAGTCTGCTCAAGTGGAGAAGGTCATGTGGATTTTTATCTTCGATCATATCCAATTCTTTCATTCCAAAAGTCATTTCATTCAATTTAAAGTATCGAACCGCATTTGCTATATGCTGCGAATCTGTACGGCTAAACGATGTTGTACTATCTTCAAAAATCCTCATCCATTTATCCAAAGATAACGTATCAAAGATGAGATCATTGCCATTACGAACCAGATTATAGTATGAAAGTGGATGCTCAGCTGCCAAATAGCCTTTTAAATCATCGGTTGACTGATTCAGTCTTTCTTTTATCCTTATACGCCAATAGATAAATTCTGGTTCGGCGGTGATTCTTAAAATTGAATCGGCCTTGGTCAACGCACCTATTTTAAATAGCTGCATCGCAGCCCGGAACCGAGTGTTCCTATCATTTATGGCCAGGAATGTTTGCACAGCTTGTAATGTGTCACCGATATCCTCATATAAAAAGGCTTTTCGTTTAAGCGCACGTTTGGCATAATCTGACTTTCTATTTATTGTCTGGAGTGAATCGTAGACAGCGATCGCCCTTTTGTATTGACCCAGCTTCTCATAAATCCTACCTCGATAATAATATGCAGCTGACCAATTGCTCCGGGCTAGATACTTGAGCGACAATGAATGACTTCCCCGTTTGTAATATATTCTACCTGTATAATAGTTAACTGCATTATCGGCAGTAGTTTTCGCAAAGTGTTCAAGCGCTTTATCCTTGCTACCATGGTGGTAATAGACTATACCAAATGATTTTTGCTGGCTTTTTGTTTTGGGCTTTACCAGACCTGTCGCATATAATGCACCTGCTGATGACGGATATTTCGTTATCAATTTCCACGCTGTTTTATGCTGGTTGTTCTTGTCTTTTTGTTTTTCGTAGATTTTTAATAATATAAATTCCTGGAGACTGGGTTTGTCTAACTTGAGAAGTTCTTTTTGAACGATCTTTGTATCTTCTATATTCAAAAAGAGTTCGAACAAAATATTCTGAAATTCCTGGTGCAGATATGAATTCACTGAATCAATCGATGTGATAACACCATAGGCATTTTCAAAGCTGCCTAATTCATGGTAAACCTTGGCGAGGTATAATAAACGGTAGTCATCAGGTTTGATCGGTTTGGCTAGGATTTCAATTGCTTTCTCATGTTCACCAAGGTGATAATAGGAAACACCTTTAAGCAGGCTGTCCTGGGTGGTCTGAGCAAGCATTGTCCATTGTTTGGTCTTTAGCAGGATAATATCATTCTCATAAGGAGTTAAATCAACGCTCCAGGCAACACTATCAAGGATCGCAGCCGCACGCTCATATTCGCGTTGGTCAATGTAGATACGCGTCAAAAGCAGTGCCCGCTCCTGCCTGTGTTCAATCCTTGTCACAGAATCTTTTAGCAAAGCGTAAGCATATAGAGGTTGTTTCTGGTAATGGTACTTGGCTTCTTTGAGATAATCAGGTTCGGGTATTATTATGATGCCTGGTCTCGGACAAGACATAACCAGGAAGATAAGGAATGATATCCACTTCACAAACGATATTTTAATCATAATAAGAATTTAGTCAAGAGGGAATTTAATGCAGTATCGGTCGCCTAAGGCGAACTCGCAGGATCGCCTTCGGCTTGATCCTATTCTGTAAATATATTGAAATGAAAGCAACTGTGATTGTTTAATGGTAGCTAACAGGGTTCGCCGATGATCTTCTTGCGAATCCCGCACTTTTGATAAAAGTGTGGGATGATACTGCGATTCCTGCGAATGAAATGATACTGCGAGCGTAGCGATACTGCCTGTATATCATTAGTATTCAAATAGTTCTTTTTCGCCGAAGAAGAAATTTATTTCTCGGTCCGGGTCTTCATCAGGTGCCGAGGCATGCACGGCGTTTTCTCCAACTGATGTACCATAGAGATTACGCACAGTACCTTGAGCCGCTTTCTTTGGATCGGTTGCACCAACCACTTCTCGTAGCTTAGCAGGTCCTTCTGGATGTTCCAGACAGCAAACAACGATTGGCCCCGAAGAAATAAAATTAACGAGCCAATCATAGAAATCCTTACCTTTGTGGATGGCATAGAATTCACCACCCTGCTCTTTGCTAAACCACACCATTTTCATGGCGAGGATATTGAAACCTGCATCAATTATCTGGTTGAGGATTTTACCGATTAAATTACGCTTCACCGAATCGGGTTTAATGATCAATAGTGTTTTATTCATGGAATGATTTTACCTAGAATCGATCATTTGTCAATCGGCACGTGAATAGAAAGAACTCCTAGGCATTCTTTCTCGATCACTCGTAGTTATCTTGACATTGTTTCAGGTAAAGTTATAATTATTAATGTTGATATTATTAAAGATTCCTAGAGTAAGGGAGTTTGGATGTTAGACAAGAAATCCTTCTTAAAAATTGTTTGTCCGTGCGTTTTTTTCCTAATTTCAGTAACTTTAACAGAAGCTCAGTGGACATCAATTGGACCAGAAGGAGGTTGCATCATATCATTTGCTTTTCATCCCACTAACCCGGATGTGGTTTATGCCGGCTGTGATGACTCCGGCGGAATGTATAAGAGTACTGATGGTGGTAATAGTTGGACATTAATCACTTCGGCGATGCCGGATCTCACTGCTTGGTGTATAGTGATGGATCTACAAAATCCAGATATCTTGTATGCTGGAGATCTTTATGCCCGCTATGGAGTCACAAAAACAACAGATGGCGGTACTACATGGACAGAGGTGAATGCTAGTCTTGGCAATTTGCATATTGGATCTCTGGCAATCAATCCTGATAACTCTGATGTAATTTATGCTGGCACTGGAACATGGCAATTTTCTGGCGATGGTGTTTACAAATCTGTCAATGGCGCAAACAGTTGGTTCCAGTCTGGACTTTCTGGTATGCGGATCCACTGCCTGGCAATAGACAATCAATACCCTGATACCCTATATGCTGGAACAGGAGAAAATGGTGTTTACAAATCAATAGACGTAGGGACTAATTGGATTAAAACGGTGTTGGATGGATCAGGGATTCTTGGTATAGCTATCAATCCAGATTCTACTAATATTGTCTATGCATCCGTTTTGGGCGATACCTGTGGCGTATATAAGAGTATAGACGGAGCTCAAACCTGGAATTTAACAGGGTTATCTTCAACTATACCTTGGAATGTAGCCATAAATCCAAGCAATACAGAGATTCTTTATGCTACAACTATAAACGAAGGTGTTTACAAATCCATTAATGGAGGTGTTAGTTGGAATCAGATCAATTCGGGTTTAATAAGTCTTTTTTGCATTGGTTTAGGTATCAGTCCAACGGTTCCTACTACCATTTATATTGGTTCTGTTATTGAAGGAATATACAAAAGCATCAATGGTGGCACTAACTGGATAGAGGTCAATAATGGATTAAAAAACACCTATGTTCGTGCCTTGGCAATTGATCCAAATTTTCCAAACATCATCTATGCCGGATTGGATGCAGGCTACCAACAAGATATTCAATATACTGTTCAACGGACCACTAACAATGGTATTAATTGGGAAACGTGCGGCGACTTCAGGATTGATGTCTTCAGCTTAGCTGTCGATCCCGTGGAGAGTAATATCCTCTATGCCGGAACATATCTTGAAGGTCTGTACCGCAGTACTGACAGTGGAGACAGCTGGTCGTCTACGACAGGTTGGTCTGACAGTGCAGTTGTTTTCTCCATAGTATTTCACCCCCAATCACCAGATACCCAGTATGCCGGCGCATGGACACCCAGCGATCCTTGGGGGGTATATAGAAGTACTGATCGGGGTATGACATGGCAGCCCTTGGGTCTTGCAGGAAGTGCAGTTGCCCCCCTGGCCATTGATCCATCCAATCCGTACGTCCTTTATGCTGGAACGATTTATCCTGACTCAGGTGTATACAAAAGCACTGATTCAGGTAACAACTGGTTCCAGACAGGTTTAGACTCGGGTAGCGTGTGGTCGTTTGCCATGGATCCGTTGTCTTCGAATATCTTGTACGCCGGGTTTAGAGAGGGAAAACTGTATAAGAGTACTAATGGTGGCGGAGATTGGCTTCAGATTGACCCAGGATGGACAAACACAGATGTTTTATCTTTAGCCATTAATCCAGTTGATCCGGATGTGTTGTATGCAGGCACAAGTGGTGCAGAAAAAGAAACAGCAGCCACAGGAGGCATTTATCAAAGCACCGATGGAGGAAACAGTTGGACTGAAATAAGTTCTGGACTGACTACTACGCATGCCCTGTGCCTTACGATTCATCCTGCAGTGCCTGATACAATCTACACAGGAACTTACGGTGGTGGTGTATATCATCTCTCTGGAACAGGAATCGAGGAAGACAAAGCCTCTCCCATGTTTCCGCAAAAGCTTTACTTGTTTCAGAACTGCCCCAACCCATTTACTCAGTCTACAGTTATTAGCTACCAGGTATCAGCTAAAAGCGAGGTTTCTTTAAAGATTTACGATGTGACTGGAAGAATGGTAAAGAGATTAGTAAATGGAGAGAAAGAGGCCGGACGTCACAATGTCAGGTTTTCCACCAAAGGATTGACGGCCGGACTCTATTTCTGTCGATTGAAGGCTGGGAACTCTACAACTATGAATAAGTTAATTATTCTTCGCTAAAAAGGGAGAGTGTAGTGTTAAACAAGAATTTGTTTTCAAAATTGGGATGTTTGATTCTTCTGTTGTGTACTTCAATCTCTAAGGGACAACAACTTATACCTAAGAATTCCGCAGAAATTACAGCCTCCAGTATAGGAATGCATACTATCTGGCTTGATATAGGTCCCATCCGTAAGGATGTAACCGAAAAGATGTTTGATACTGGTATCAAATGGTGCAGGCTTGGAGTGCCATGGGGATATGTTGAACACGATTCTGTTGGATACTATGACTTTACGTCTATAGACACAATAATAAACCAACTTGTTGACCACAGTATCACACCTTATCTTATACTATCAGACCCAAATGTCTTATATAACCCAAACGGCTATCCTCCTATACCAGATAGTGCTGTTTACTTTGCTGCCTGGCTCGCTTATGTAGATACCGTGGTGAAGCGGTATCGAGATACCGTAAATTACTGGGAGATCTGGAACGAGCCCAATCTTGATGAAACATGGCTTCCTGCGGCAAATCCTGTGCAATACTCTGCTCTTGTGTGTTCAACAGCAAAGGTTATCAGAGCAATTGATTCTGATGCTGTTATTTGTCTTGGCGGAACGGCACTTATTGATATTAGATTTATCAAGTCCTGTCTTGAGAATGGCGTGGACCAATATATAGATAAAATAGGCATACATCCTTATCGAACACTACCTGAAGCACCTCAAAGCCTGTTAACATGGACGCCAAATAGTCAATTTGTGAGCCCTTATGGCTCTTATGAGGAAGAAATAAAAGCCCTGAAAGATACGATTGCATTGTTTAGCGATACCCTTGATATCTGGGATACTGAGGGCTGTTTCCTTTCAGATTCAATTTATCCAGATCCATTGAGTCCTGATCCGCTTAATCCTCAACATTCATCTCAAGAAACACAGGCAAAGTACTTGGCTAGAAGATATATCATCAGTCTCAAACAAGGTATCGAACTTACCACCTGGACCGTTGATTGGGACATGCATAGCATAACAAATAATATGGGGAGGGCTGATTGGGTTGATGACTATTCTGAACGCACTGATTATGAGTTTGGTGAGGCGCCATTTTGCGGCATAGTATATACTCCACAGGATGTGTATACCTTTACTTCTGAAGGCGAAGATTATACTGAAATATTCCCGCTAATGGAGACGATTTATGATCCTTTTGCTTCAGGTGATTCCTGTATTTGGACACCGAACGGCATGGGAGATTCAGGTTATGCTTACTATGATTTTGATCTAATAGAAAGTAAATGGTATAATCTATGGTCGAGAAGTGTGGGAAATGGTGATAGTATTAGTGTGTTTGTTGCGGCACTGGATACTATGTGGTTCAGTGTCGGGAACTGGTATTCAACAGGTGAATACAGGTGGACTCCGGCGTCAGGTAAGTTCCTAAGATTTTTTCAGCTTGAGCCAGATAGCCATAGATTATATATAATAACTTACTGGGATGGTTCAAGATTTGATATATGGAATCTTGTAAAGGTTGACACTAATTGCATCCGCAAAGATTCATACTACGCTCTTCAGAATATCTGCAGCGTTTTCGATGAGGCAGTGCAGAGCACACAGAATTTCTCATCATATTTTGAGAACATCAATGCAGACACCTCACACTTCAATAGACTTGCCTACGCCAATTTCGAGGATACCGTAGTGGGTGCACGGTTTGTTGCGTACTGGTTCGGTATAGAGGCAGAGGATATTTATACAGATAAACTTTTGAGGCTTATGGTTAACGATACAACCGTATCTTCTGCAGTTCTCATAGACTTTGTGAGTGGTTCAGTGAATAATATTGATTTCTATGTCAGCGAGACTTTAACGGTCTTTGATAGTCTTCCAGTAGCTGATTTTCCGTATTGCGTTGCACTCAACTGGAGTACAGGTATTTATGAAAATGCAAAATTCAAAGTAGGTTCCGCTTCATGCCGAGCAAAATTAGAAATATATCCCAACCCCTTCTCAAAGCTGACACACATCAAATTCCAAGCTCTTCCGCCCTCTGTGCGAGAATCCTCACAAAGCGGGACAAACTCCAAGAGCCAAGTTACACTGAGTATTTATGATGCTGCCGGTAGATTGGTTAAAGATTTCTCACGCTTTACGCTCGACGCCCTACGCCCTACGCTTTTATCCTGGGACGGTCGGAATGATAAAGGTGAAGTCGTACCTTCGGGGGTTTATTTTGTGCAACTAAAAGCAGGGGATGAACTCTCACCCGCCTGCCAAAGCAAAGCGGCGGGCAGGCATATCAAGAAGCTTCTTTTAATAAAATAATTGCCAGAGATATCGTAAGGGTTTGATAATCAATAGATATCGACTATAATGCAATATAAGTAAGAATTCGGTTCAATGTTCGTTTTTGGTCTTTTTGTGTTTGTCGATTATCAGTTCACCATTAGCGCCGACATTTTCCGGCTTATTCTCCCGGATGATCACAGTGATATGCGGAATCCCATATATCTTAACGGCAATGTCGGTCAATTCTTTGACCAATTGTCTTTTGCGCTCAATTTCTTTAATGGGTGGTCCTTCAACCATAATTATAGGCATGATTATTTTCCTTTTATTTGTTCAAGCAACACTTGTATTGCTTTGGTTAGTTGGCTGTCTTTACTTAAACCATCTTCTTCTGGTTTATTCTCAACATAGACATCTGGTTCAATCGGCATATTTTCAAGGTTCTCACCAGTGAGCAAGAACCAACCAGTCCCCGGGATGCGAAACCCAGAACCATCGAGCAACCTGATATTATTTGTGCCAATGACCGCGCCGAATGTTGGAACGCCAATCAGCTTACCCAATTGCAATTCCTTAAATGCAGCCGGGAAAATCTCGGCATCACTATAACAAAACTCATTTATTAAAACTACAGTTGGTTTATCCCAACGAAACAGCGATGCATAATTCTTATCACCGCCGCGTTCTTTAGAGTACATATACGCTGTGCGGCGCAAAATCTCGATTATCTGATCGTGGATATTACCGCCGCCATTATATCTGATATCTATAACAAGACCTTGTTTGTCCATTTCTTTGTACAGATCTTTTTCGAATTTCTTTAAGTTCTCACCGCCCATCGAAGCGATATAGAGATAACCAAGTCTATTATTGCTCTGTCCATGGTCATAATCTTTATTAAACCTCACCCAGTTATCTCTGACCATACGGATTATTGGCCAAGGTGTTTTCGGGGTTACCTTGCTATTCTTTTTTTTGCCATGATGGACAATTGTAAGCATTATTTCTTTATCATTTTTGTTGCGCAGTAGTGCGTAGAAATTCTTACCCTTTTCTATTTTCTTAGCGTTAATATGAGTTATTATATCTCCTGGTCTAATATCAACATCACTTGCACTCACTGGTGCATCAGGGATAATATCTTTTACCTTAACACCTTCTCCTTTATATGCGCTATCATAGACTATACCGAGTGCTCCAGTAGTTTCACCGCCACCACCACTTTCCCATATGCTTAAATGAGATGCGTTCAGTTCACCGATCATCATCGACACAATATTGTGAAAATCTCGT
>JAUWLY010000110.1 GCA_030613445.1 Candidatus Stahliibacteriota bacterium
TCCTCCTTTTCGATCTGTTCACCCTTTAGTTTGTCCTTACCATATTCGTCAACGACTGTTCCTTTCCACATCTTCGTACCAAAATGGAGCGATCCTTTCATCAAGGCATGGGCTGCAACTGGGCTGGTAAGCAGTAAGAAAACCCCACATATCAAGGCTTTAACCCCCATTGGTGTAAAGCCCTTTAATAAAAAGATACCGATCATAATACCAAATGTTCCCAAGGTAACGCATTTTGTCGATGCCTGCAAACGATTGTACACATCAGGAAATCGGACCAAACCGATTGCACCAAGGATATCAAAAGCTATGCCAATCCAGATTATTATCCAACCGATCGGGCTAATCATCGAGACTCCTTTTTTCAAGATATTTGGCTAATGCCAATGTGCCAATAAAACTGAACAGTGCGAGCGTAATCGACAGGTCCATTAAGTATGCTAAATCAAAGAATAATGCACTAAGCGCGGTAATCCCCACAAATAGTATACCCATGATATCTACACCTACTGCACGATCTGAGATAGAGGGACCCTGATAAATCCTGAACAGACACAGGAATCCACCAATTGCCAGAATGCTTATCATCATACTCATTCGAATATCCTCCTTAAAAACTTCTCAAACCCTTTAGCAATGATTTTCGACGCCTCCTCAATCTCTGTAGATTGAACCCAAATCCAGTGTATATAAAGAAACTCACCATCTATGTCACAGGTCATTGTTCCAGGCGTTAAGGTTATAGAATTTGCTAAAAACACCTTGGCTATGTCTGTTGTTAAAGTCGTTTTAATCTTGACAATACCTGGTTTGATCGGTCTTTCAGGATGTAATACTCGGTAAGCAACATCTATATTTGCCTTAAACATATACCAGATAAACACCGGTATATAAATGATAACCCAAAAAAGTCGATGTAATTGCAGGAATTTCACCGGCTTGCTTGTAAAGTAACCACCAAAAAGAATTGTCCCAAGCAGCACAACGATCACACCAACGACCAGGTGATCAACATTAACACTCAATGTTAACAAGAACCACAAACAGAAGCCGATGATAAAATATATTACATAGCGCATTAAAGCCTCCTTAGAAACTCATCGAGAAATAATTAAATACCATATGAGAGTATTCTAAACCCCTAAGTAATGCATGAGCCGCGGGACCGGCTATATAATCAACTATCGTTTGATAGCCAACACCTACAAGAACTATTAAGACTACGAGCAGTACCATTGCGACCCTCATTGTAAAAGGTGCTGGCTTTGCCTCACTCTTTCCCTTCTTCATGAACACATTGTTCTCAATTCTTAATAAATATCCAAGGGAAAGAAGACTCAGAACACCTGCGGCTATTGCTATCCATAAAAATCCCGCCTTGATAGCACCGATTATGATAAATAATTTTGCAAAAAAGCCAATCAGTGGTGGCATACCGATTACTGAAAGGGCACCGATGCGAAAACTCCATGCAGTAGTGGACATTCGTTCACCGAGTCCAGAAAGTTTTTTGATATCGGTAGTGCCTGCGGAATGAACCACTGAGCCTGAGGTTAAAAATAGTAATCCTTTAGCAAGACTATGAGCTAGAATAAAGAGAATTGCACCAAGAACTCCATAGTAGTTACCAATACCAAATCCTAATAGGATAAAACCAACCTGAGAGATACTGGAATAGGCAAGTAACCGCTTGTAATCATTCTGGCTGAACGCAGTTACTCCAGCAAATATTATTGAGAGTAATCCTAGACCGATCAGAAAATTGAAAAACAGCGGATCATTTGCCCGGCTTAGACCAAAAATATTAAAAATTATGCGCGCACTTGTATAGATACCAAAAACTTTAGTGCAAATCCCTGCCAATAGACTGGAAATAGGAGCCGGTGCTGCTGGATACGCATCTAGAAGCCATGAATGAAATGGTACTAGAGCTGCTTTAATACTGAAGGCAAAAAGCAGCATCCCCAGCGTCATCCAGAAGAATGTTGTATTTTTTGCAAACTGCAAGGCAGTTGAAATATCAGCAAGGTTCAATGTAGAAGTTTTCGCATAAATAAGAGCTATTGTCAAAAGAAATATTAATCCTGCTATTTCTCCCATTACAATGTATTTAAACGATGCTTCAAGTTGTTCACCCTTCAACCCAAAGGCAACCAGTGCATATGACGAGAGCGCTGCGATCTCCAAAAAGACAAACATATTAAACAAGTCACCGGTGATAACAATCCCCATCATCCCTGCCGTCATCAACATTAACAAAGTATAGAATTTCCAATTTCCAGTATACGTGGATAAAAAGCGTAGAGAAAACATACTACATGCAAAAACGATGATAGATATCACTAGTACCATGAATGCCGAGAATGAATCATAAGCCATAACAATACCGAGCGGTGGAGGCCAATTGCCCATCTTGTAAACAACCATGGAAATCTCCTGGCTCACAGCAACACCATACAATGCGAGAACGAAGAGCACAAAGGCAACAGCAGTAGATAGTAGCCAGACTAGAGGTTTGTATATCTTCCCAAGTATTGGTATGAGAAAGGCACTGAATAAAGGCAGTGCAATAAATAAGGGTATAAACGCCATCAACTCCTCCTTATCCTTTCAGCCTTTTGATCTCTGCAATATCAAATGTCTTATAACGATCATATATACGTAGAATCACAGTCAACATTAGTGCAGTTGTCGCCAGACCAATAACAATAGCAGTCAGTACAAGAGCCTGAGGAATCGGATCAACGAAGTTGTGTGGAGTATCAAGCTTAGTTATAATGGGAGCTAAAGCACCTTTTTTAAAGCCAACAAGTGCAAAGAAAAGGTTCACGGCATATTCGATAAGAACAAACCCGATCGCTATCTTGATCAAATTACGTTTTGTAACAATCGCATACAGACCGATTAAAAACAGTATGATGCAACTAGCAAAAACAATCATCTCTCTCTCCTCAATCCTCGATAATATATTTCTGTGCAGCTAAAGCGAGAAAAATCGCAAACAATCCCGCTCCCACTTTAATCGCGATCGCAATATTACAGATCGGTATGATACCAGCACTCAATAGATGCAATGGGGTCCCTTTTGGTAAGAAGTTTATAAAGAAAGTTCCTGCGAGTAGAAGTCCTAAAAACGCAACCGAGACAAAAAGAAGACCGCCGATACTTTCCCAAACAGAAGCCTGTGTCGACGCGCTTCTTTCATCCTTTGCCTTACTACCAAACGTCAGCAGTTTGAGCACGAATACACCTGCAATAATAACACCACCAGCAAAACCACCACCCGGTGTCAAGTGACCATGTAGGATTATATAGAGACCGTAAATAAATATAAATCCAATGACAATATTAGTTACTGTTTTAACAATCAAACTCATGCCTTTCATTTTTTCCTCCCCGATTTGCGGATCAAGGTGACAACAGCAATCACTGAGGTAAACAGCACGGTCGCTTCACCCAGTGTGTCAAGGGCACGAAAATCGAGAATTACATTGGCAACAATATTTGCACCACCTGGACCGTAAGACGAAAGTCCCAACCGAATATACTCCATAGCCACTTTCATTATCGGTTCACCAAAGGCTGGTATCTCCTGCAGTGTTCTGAACATCACAATGAGAAATAAAATAGCAAAACCCGAGAATGACACAATGGCCAGAATTTGAGTACCTGATAACTTTTTACCGATCGTTTTATCAATATGAGTAGTCCGTAAAATCACTGCAACAAAAATAACAATGGTCAAGACTTCAACGACAATTTGGACAATGGCCAGATCCGGAGCCTGTAACATGATGAACATAATGGCTACAGAAAAACCGACCGCACCCAGCGAAATCACTGCAGCCATGAGATCCTTTATTTCAGTTGCGATGATTGCTGCAGTAACCATGAATATAAGAAACAGATAGAGTTCAATCATTTAGACCCCCACTATTCACAACACCAACAATATCAAGATGATAATTCCACCTAAGAATATCCACCCGACATAGTTATACAGTTCGCCAGTGTGCAAAAATGATAGAAAACGACTAAGGTTTTTGACTACCTTACCAATCGATTCATAAATAAAACCAATAAGTCGATTAATCACTTCTTTAAAAATTACTGCTAGTCCGCGTGCAGCAGCATTCAGATAATTATAGAAATCAAAAGAACCAGCTTCGCCGAATTCAAAAGTCTTTTTCAACATATCAATAGTATGTACAGAGGAGTAAAAATTCGGGCCGGTCATGCGAGCTGCTTCTTCATCCAATATCTCACCACCTATAAAAACCCGGCTTCGCTTTGGCTTCAGCGCAGTACCAAATAAGAAAACAACTAGTCCTATAATCATCCCAACAATGACCAATATTGTCGCAAGACCAGGCATCCAGAAACCACTCTCTACGATACCAAAAGGAAGTGCAGGATAGATAAGATGCCGTAATGGTAGCGAGTAAGCAAACACACCAAATACAATACATAATAGGGCTAACAGAAGTGCAGGTACTACCATTTCAAATCTAGTCTCCCTTACTTTACTGAGTTCCTTAGGACGCTCTCCTAAAAATAGTGAATGGGTGATTTTCAAGAAAGATGCAAGCGTCAAAATGCTTCCAAACATTGCCGCAATTAAAAATATCGGCCAGAGATTTGACACCTTGCCAAATTCAATAATTCCTTGATAAACCATCCATTTTGAAAAGAATCCGTTTAAGGGAGGTACTCCTGAAATAGCGAACGCAGCTATGAGAAATGTAAACAGGGTTATTGGCATCTTTGTAGCCAAGCCACCCAAACGATCGAGATCGGTTGTTCTCGCCCGGTATTCAACAGAACCCGCCGACAAAAAGAGACACGCTTTATATATAGAATGATTGAGCATATGGAAAAGACCACCAGCAATGCCGATGGGTATGCCAGTTCCAATGCCTAAAACCATATAACCAACCTGGGATACCGCATGGAATGAAAGTAACCTCATCGCCTCTTTCTGAATCATAGCCATTGCTACTGCCGCGATGATTGTTACCGAGCCAATGATCATTAGCAAAATTCTAAGGTGAACTGAACCAGTTATATCAAAAAAGAAATAAGATATCCTTACCAAAAGGTATATACCGATTAATTTATCAAGACTTGCCGGTATAAAAGCCATAGTCGAAGCCGGTACGACCTTTGCCGCTTCAGGTATCCAGGTGTGTAGAGGTATTGCTCCAGCTTTGGCAATGGCGCCAATCATTATAAGGATATATGCAGTGATCATCCAGGGACCACTGAGTAAGAGCTTTGGATCTGCCGGGATATTTATATTGCCAACCTTGACGAACAATATTACGATCCCGAGCATCATGAGGAAATCTGATACGCCGATAATCGTAACTGCTTTTCGTGCCGCAAAAGAGCTGTCCTTCTTACCTACAAGCAGAATACCATAAAGAGTGAAAACAAGAACATTCCAGAAGATTAAAAGAAATATAAGATTCCCGGTAATCACCACACCATTGGCGGCTGCTAATGTAAGGGCAATATACAGGTGATATACTCTTTCTCCCGGTTTCTTAGACATTGACTTCAGACAGTATAGCCACACCAAGAAAGCGAATATTGCGTTAAACAGAAGGATGAATCCTGCAAGACTGTCCATATAAAATCTGAAGTCAATGCCAAACATGGTTGCCGGCACTGCGGTAATCACGCCAGTTCTTGTGGCAATAAAGATCTTAATCGCAAAAAACAACGTCAGAATAAAACCAAGGAAGTTGAATTCAGAACGCAGACGATTGATAAGATAACCAAACAAACCGCATACTACTGGTAGCAGCAAAACAAGATAATAAATCTCAAATTCAACACCCAATATAGTAATACTCATCACAAAAGTCCTCCGTTAGCGGTGAGATAATCCACCGGTTGATAAATAAAAATACCAAGGAGCAATGAAATGAGTGCAAGTATGAAAATGACAGTCAAACCAGTATAACATAACGGCTTAACTTTCCCTTTACTCTGACCAAAGAATAACTTGCTGTAAAATCTAATATTGTATAAAAGAGTGAAGACAGCCGCAATAATCGCACCGATACCAAAGTATGCGGAGTTACTGACTGCGCCAATAATCACCCCTAATTTTGACCAGAATCCAACCATTGGGAAAAATCCAACGATTGAACCAATGAGAAATGCCATCGAGACACCCAAAACCGGCGATCCTTTCAGCATGCCGCCTATCGCATTCAGGTCACTTTTGCCAGTCGCATCTTCGATCAGACCAACCCCATAGAAGAGTCCTGCTTTTGCAAGTCCATGGGCAAGAATATATAACATACCTCCGATTATTCCATATATACCGCCAACGGCAAAACCTAATAGAATAAATCCGATTTGGCTTATCGTTGAGAATGCAAGCAGTTCCCTGAGATCATTAGAAAGAAGCGCGGCACCACCCCCTATTATACAGGAAGCAAGCGCTAACCACGCAACAGTACTGAAGAACCCGGTCGAAAAGTATTGACCAGTCGAAAAAAGTCTCAAGAATAAAATAACGCCTAGGTTTTCAGCTATTCCAGCAAGACAACCGCCAATCGCTGCGGGGACTGATTTATAAGCTGGTACAAGCCAAACGTGGATCGGGATTATAACAGATTTTGCCAGGATACCAACAAGAATAAAAGTACTGGCCAGGTCGTTATATATCTTAATTTGGAACAGATTGAATGTTCCATTATCAAGCCAGAGCATTACAAGACCAATGAGCATAATAGCCGCAGCCCCGAAATTAACAAGGAATGTGATGTTTGCCGCCTTAGAGCTGTCACCTTTTCGATAATAACCCACTGTTCGCCAAATAGCAAATGTCGAAATCTCCCAGAAAATAAATATCAGTAAAAGGTTGTATGATAATGCCACGCCCACACCAGAACCAACGATTAAAAGAAGCATCAAGTAGTATTCTAGTTTATGCCCTTTTCCCCTGATTGTTGCAAGTGAATAAATAAAGGACATCAAACCAATGAATACAAATAAAGCGCTGAGGAAGATACCAAATCTATCTACGAAAAAGTCAAGGCCTATCATTTTCTATATCTCCTTCTTGTCTTCTCGGTCTTCTCCCTTGAGAGTCTCAAGAGATCCTGTCCACTATATTTCTTTTTGCCGTCTTCATACACAGTTGTTCGCTCTGTACAACAGTAGCAGGGGTCAACTGCTGCCAAAACCAAAGCAGCATCAGCAATAGAATAGCCTTTGACTGCAACCACGTTCGAAGCAATATTCATGAAACTTGGTGCTCTTACTTTGTGTCTGATCGGTTTGTTTGAACCGTCTGAACGAACGTAGTGAAAAACCTCACCACGAGGCGCTTCGTGTCGACCAATACCTTCTCCAGGAGGGATTTCATCAACTCTGGTTTCGATCGGACCATCGGGCATATCTTTCAAACACTGCCTTACAATTTTGATCGATTCGAAACATTCAATCAATCTCACCTTGGCTTTAGCAAGTACATCCCCCTCAGGAAAAACAACCATATTCCAATCAACTTTGTCATAGGCATCAAATGGATCATCTTTCCGTACATCAATCGCATAGCCCGAACCCCGCGCGGTAGGACCGGTCACGGCATAGGCGATCGCATCTTCCTTTGGTAATATACCGACATTTTCAAGCCTCGCTCTAATAACAGGGTCATCAAGGATCGCATTGGTGAACATCGTGTTCTTCTTTTCTAAAAGGTCAAGGTACTTCTCTATCTTAGGGTAATCTTCGGGCAAGATATCTCTTCTTGCACCACCTATTTTATTTATCGCATAATGATTTCGGTTCCCCATTATCAACTCAAATATATCGAGTAGAGGTTCACGATAACGCCAGACCCACATCCAAACCGTATTGTAACCGATAAAATGACCGGCTAAACCAAGCCACAGATAATGGGAATGAATGCGCTCCAGTTCACCAATAATCGTTCTGATATACTGCGCCCGAGGAGGCGGTGTAATATGAGCACAATCCTCCACTGCCAAGACATATGCATAAGGGTGTGAATCTGAACAAATACCACAAATCCTTTCAACTAGAAAAGGTACCTGATCCCATGTTAGGGTCGGCGAAATAAACTCATGACCGCGGTGGTTGTAGCCTATATTTATTTCCAGATCAACGACCTTCTCGCCTTCGACAATCAATTTGAAGAATTCCGGCTCTTCTTGTAATGGATGATATGGACCAATTGGCACTACTCTTCTCAATGTTCCTCCTAGAGTTTCTTCTTTATTCTTAGTTCCTTATGCTCATCCTGATAGTCGCGACGCAAAGGATGCAGGTCGGCAGGCCAGGTCTCAGCAGTCAACAGAGGAATGAGATTTGGATGACCGATGAAATCAATCCCCAACAGTTCGTGCATCTCCCTTTCTATCCAATCAGCAGCCGGTAGGAAGGTGGCTAGACTCTTTATTTTCAAATCGTCTTTCGGGATCAATGTCTTTATATTATAATAGGTTCCCGCTTCATCATGAGTGAAGTGGTATATTATCTCCATACCCTCACGTGTATCAATACCTGTTGCAATCGAAAAACGAAATCCCTTTTTCTCGTGTAGAAATTTTGCAAATTCATATACCTTTTCTCTT
>JAUWLY010000129.1 GCA_030613445.1 Candidatus Stahliibacteriota bacterium
CTCCGATGTATTTTTCTGCGTCTTCGAGGTCTTGTTCATTAACCAGGACCTCACCCCAGCCGCCTTTCATGATCTTGGGTAGGCCGGCAAGCCAGGTCGTTTCAAAACGTCTTATCATGGCGTTGATACCTTTACCTTTTAGCATCTCCCGTAAGGTAATTGCGGTGAATTCATCGGGCGCCAGGTATGCAGATTTAAGCATGTACTATTATAGGTCAAATAGTTACCGCTGTCATCGTTGTAGATCTCTTGACGTACGATTACCCAATTGACTATGCAAATCTATTGTTTATAATCTAACAATGAAGCAGGCAGTGGCTGTTATCATAAGAAAAGGTGATAAGTTCTTGTTGATCAAGCGGGCGAAAAAAGGTGAAGCAGAAAACTACTGGTGTCCGATAACCGGTGCGATTGAACAGGATGAGACCCAGGAACAAGCAGTCATACGCGAGGCATGTGAAGAAATGGGGATAGGAGTGAAACCGATTCAAAAGGTATGGGAGTGTTATACTGAAGATAAACAGTATCTTTTGCACTGGTGGTCAGTAAAATTGATCGATGACAGAATCACGATGAACCACGATGAAGTAAAAGATTATCAATGGGTCAATTATAAACAAATGCAAAATATCGGCATGATGTTTAAGGCAGATCTGGTGTTTTTCAAGGAAGCGAGTAAGCCCCGTTGGAAAAATTGTGCTTCAGGGTGAGGATGCTAAAGAATAAATAAACAATGCGTTTCCTACGGGGTAAACCTCCATCTAGCTCAACTATGTAAAATAATACACAATTAGGGTAAAAAATTCCACAGGTCATTAGAGAAAAACACAAAGCATACAGTATTTTGAGGGAAAATAATCCTATTTTGGCACGATAATTGCTAATTAATATATAAATATAAGGAGGTGGATATGTGTTGTTCAAAGTCCTTTTTTTATAGATTTGTATATGTACTGATAATTGTTCCATTCCTGAGTGTCGGGTCGCTACACGCTCAGGCAATCTTTGCTCCGGTCGAAGATGTCTTCTTCTATACCTTTGGTGGTGGAGAAGGATGCAATACATTCCTCAAGTATGATATTACTTCGGTGCCCAGCGGTAGGATCATTGACTCGGTTTTTCTGACACCTTTTGTGTATCTCATTAATGGCGGCTGGAACGGAAATATGGATTTCTGGAATGTAAATGACCAGGATTGGCGTGAAAGCGATTCATGTAACCTGATATGGAATCTGCCGACCTCGGATTTAACGCAGCAGGCAGGTGGTTTTGGTACTGCGATCGGCTGGACCCAGTCGGTGGATCTTGCGGCAATATTCTTGACTGATTACGATGTTGGTAACACCTACTGCAGCATAAAAATGAAAGATCCCGATGAAATGACTTCGGTACTGATGCCTGGATCCTATCCACTTGATTATGATGATTCACTAATGGTCGGTGACCGGGCTATTGGGGCGATCGGCTATATTGTTTTCTACCCCCATGAATGGGCAAATGGGCCACCTTGGTTAAGTGTTTTCTATCATGCTGTTGGAGTTTCAGAAGAGCAAGGCAGGATGGATGCACTAACGCTAAATGTATATCCGAATCCATTTAAGGAGATGACCGACATCATTTTCGGCAACTTACAACGCGCAGAGAGCATAGAGTTAAAAATATACAATGCTACAGGTCGTTGTGTTCGTGCTTTTTCCATAAATCAGTGTAATCTGAATAATTCTGTGAAATCCGTATGTTGGGATGGACGTGATGTTTCAGGCAAGCAATCACCACCGGGTGTCTATTTTTGCAAACTCGAAACTGGCGACAAGACAATAATCGAAAAGATTTGTCTAATAAAATAGTGAACTAGTGAACGTACGCGGCTAAATTTCTTTCTTGACTGCAGCAGTTTTCGGTGAATACAGCCGTACTGGTTCGACAAAACCCAGGATTAGTTTTTCTCCTATTTCTTTAAACACGAAATCATCTTTCGTTTTCTCGTGAGTGTGTCCGTCAATGAGTATTTCTACGTTATGAGCATTGCACATGTGGACTAATTGCGCCGCAAGATTTACTGGTTTCCCGACAACTGTGTATTGAAGTTTTCTAATATGACCGACATTACCTGCCAGGACTTCACCCGTACATATGCCGATATCGATTTCAACGAGGAAGTCGAGTGATTTTCGCCATTGTATGTTGATCTCCTCGATCTTTTTCTGAATATCAAGCGCACATTGCACCGCGCGAAAAGGATCGTCTTCGTGAATGATCAGTGAACCAAATACTGCCATAACTGCATCACCGATAAATTTATCAACGGTCCCTTCATATTTTAGGACAGTTTCAACGATCGGTCCAAAACAATCATTAAGAAATGAGTGGGTTTCTTCCAAAGATAGAATATTGACGATCTTATTGAAATGCCTTATATCAGTGAATAGTACGCTCGCGCATACTTTCTTTGCCGCAAGAGCCATTTTACTCCTATCTTAGATTCTAAAAAGGATGATAGAAGGCTCAAAAGCCTAAAGACCATAATTTCTCATCTTTTCATGAATTCGTTAAGTTTTATTTTTGCCTTTCATTGCCTTTTTGAGCCATATCTGAGCCTTCTTTTCACTTTTCCGGTTTTATAGTGCTACCGCATCTGCAGAAGTGGTACAAAACTCTTGTCATAAGGTGCGATGACAATAGTATTATTAGGTGACTGGTACAGACCCTTGAGGTTTTCAAGGTATTTCCAGGATAAATAAGCCCGACCTCGTTCACCGATCAATGACTTAGCAATAATCCTCTGCGCTTTGGCTATCCCGCCAGCTTCGATCTCTTTTCTGTCTGCTTCCTTAGTTTCTTTTAGCAGGACAAATTCCATTTTCTGGGCATCTTGCTCAGCCTCAAGTTTTGCTTCGATCGCATTTTTGACCTTAGCTGGAAGTTTGATATTTCTCAGAAGGACTTTTTCCAGGATAATTCCTCGTTCTTCAAAATCCACAGCAAGCGATATATTAATTTCGTCCTGGACTTCTTCTCTCTTTTCTGAGTATATCTCAACAGCATTGTATTTGACCGTGGTGTTTCTGATCGCGGTGCGGGCTGCAGGTCGGACAATTTTTTGGACATAGTCCTTACCGATTTTCTGAAAGACAACCCCTGCCTCAATATTATCTAAGTGAAACCAGACCGTGAGGTCCATGGCAATTTCTAAGCCGTCTTTGGTGAGTGAAAGAATCGCGTCATCACCATATCTCTGACCTTCTTCTGCAGCAATCGACATTGTATATGCCTGGGTCCGGACAGTCATTATCTCAAGGTCAATAAACGGGTTTACCACGTTGAGTCCCTCTGATAATGTAGAACCAGTGAGCACTTTACCGAATAATACCTGAACGCCTACATTGCCAGCCGGCACGATACGGATCAATGATGCGATTACAAGGATTGCGGCGAGTGCAAAACCGCCAAAAGTGGCAAACTGACGAACCTTCAGCTTATCCTGAAAGTGTCGGTCTTCAGGTATGACCTTGAATGAACCCCTGAAGATAAATACTGCGACGATGATTATGATACCGAATATAAACATTGCTTTCTCCTTTCTTTTCTATATATTTTGTCTTTTCTTGGTTATTGTGGCGAGATCATCATTATAGATATTCGCGCCGATTTCCCTTTTGAAAATATCCTCAATTCCTTGAAACAATACCGTAGCATGTTTATCGAGTATTGCTAAATCGATATACTTGCCTTTTACAACGATATCAACGAACTGATCAAAACCATGCGGTTTTATCTTGAAACGCTTTGCTTGGGATATAAAAGTAGCCAGGGTCATATACGGTGTTCTATTGATAAAGGACATCAGTTTGAGCACCGACATTACGCAATCGCTCAGTAGCACAAAGATATTCTCGCGATTATTCTTCTCTATTGCGGTAAACACCTTTGCAAAAGCTTCTTGGATTTCAGGGAGCATATGCTTTGCATATTTCATACACTTGGTTTCAAGATCTTTCACTTCATATGCACTGACCTTGTTTATGAAATGTCGGTTAGTTATCGGTTTCAGGGTATCCGAGCCTGAGACGAACCAATATTCATTTGGTTCGATTGTGCTTTTATAGTATTCCTTTTCAGTGAGGTAAATACCTTCAGCTAATACGCCGTTGATTATTCGACTGAAGCCAAACGGCAGCTTTTTCTTCTCTTTGACAAAGATCATGAGCTCGATATCAGAAAAGTGAGTATCCTGATTTCTTGCATACGACCCCTCAGCGGCGATTGCAATCAAGTTGTTACCGAGTTCTTTTCTTAGAATGGGTATGATTCGTTGTTTGATAATCCGAGTACGCTGTGCGTGAGAGCACTTTTTCAAACCAATAAAATTACGCTTGTTAGGCTTATTTTTCAAAGGATATCTCCATTACTGATTATAGCAAGATTTTCACGTATGTCAATTATGATAATCGTAAACCTCTTTCCAGCCCGTGTTGTCTTCCTGTTATTGTAGACGACCCCCACACTTTACAAAAAGTGTGGGGAGAAGCAATCTTAAGACAACCAGACAGCCCGATGAATCGGGCGACTACATGGGGTACGGAGGTGTAGTTGTTTGATTTATCAAACAGAGCCCGATGAATTTCCGCAACGCATGAGCAGGCGGGCAACTACACAGATGGAGGATTATGGTTGTGAACAAAATTGTAGTCGCCTCTACCTGAGGCAGACAGGTGGTTCATCAGGCATAACCAAGAGTCTTGAAATCAATCCGTGAATGAATAAAATAAACTATGAAGATTCCAAAACCTGTTAAGCTAATTATAAAAACACCGATTCAATTACTTGAAGGATTGAAAATCAAGACCCGCATCTATATTAAGCGCGACGATCTAAACGGTTTGCTCATTTCCGGCAATAAAGCACGAAAAATGGAATACCTTATCGCTGATGCACTCAAGAAGAGACGTGATACAATCATCACCTGCGGTCCAGTTCAGTCAAATCACTGTCGCACAGCAGTTGTCTTTGCCAAATATTTTGGTTTTCACTGTCATCTATTCCTGCGTGGTGAGCCCGGCAAAAGGTATCAAGGCAATCTCTTGATCGATAAGCTGCTGGATGCAAAAATAACCTATATCACACCTTCCCAATATAAATACCGCGATGAAATAATGGCTGAATATGCGATAAAAATAAAAAAACTTGACTTCAAATCCTATGTTATCCCTGAAGGAGGTTCTAATGAGATCGGTGCACTTGGTTATCTTGATTGCATGAAGGAAATGGCTGGGTTTATAAAGAAAAATAGGGTCGATGCAATCTACTGCGCGGTCGGTTCAGGTGGAACCTATGCAGGTCTATTACTCGGCAAGAAGCTGCTAAAAATAAATGTGGCGCTCAAGGGTGTGATTATTGCCGACACAGTTGAATATTTCAAAGATAAGATTTTGAGCATTTGCGAACGCGCCATAGACAAATTCAATATGCATATTAGAATCAACCGACGCGATGTGGATTTAATCGATGGTTTTGTTGGGAAAGGCTATGGTATCCCGTATAGAGAAGAATTGAAGACAATAAAGGATATCGCAAAACTTGGGATTATCCTCGAGCCGGTCTATACTGGTAAGACTTTTTATGGTATGCTGAAAAACTTAAGAAACAAGAGATATAAGAAAGTCATCTTTATCCACACGGGCGGGATTTTCAGCATATTCGCGTTTAATAAGGATCTCACTAAGGTTATTAGTTAGTCATTCGGGCTGTCTTCAAGATTTCAAAAATCAAATCATCATATGAAAGTCCTATCGCGCTTGCCTCAAGGGGCAAGTTTGAACTGGCTAAAAGACCGGGTATAGTATTGACCTCTAATGTATAGGGGTTGTGGTTTTCATCGAGCACAAAATCCACGCGTGAGAATCCGTGCGCGCCGATTACTCGGTGTGCAGCGAGTGCATACTCCTGGACTTTCTTATACTGCTTCTTAGGGATGCGCGCTGGCACGATATATTCAGTCATACCTTCTGTGTATTTAGATTTGTAATCGTAGAATTTGCGTTTCTTCGGTGCAATCTCAAGGACCGGTAATGGTGTTTCATTCAGTATCCCGCAGGTTGCCATCATCCCGGAGATATATTTTTCAAAAAGCAGACCCTTGAACTTGCGCTGTAGGTTTGTTATTATTTTCTCTAACTCTGATCTATTTTTTATAATGTGGATGCCGACGCTCGAACCTTCAGCCCGTGGTTTGACAATAAGGGGCAAGTCCAGTTTCATGATAATTTCATCGATATCAATGTTTTTCTTAAAATAGAATTCAGGGGTTGGGATACCTTTAGTTGCAAAAAGATACTTTGATACGACTTTGTCCATACCGATCGCTGAACCCATGACTCCAGATCCAGTATAGGGGATATCCAAAAAATCCAGGATACCTTGAACCAGACCGTCTTCACCCGGTTTACCATGCAGAGCGATAAACGCGACATCAATACCTTTGAGTTTGTCCATGAATTTCTTATCGACATCAATACGCTTGACATTGAAACCTTGTTTTTTTAAAGATTTCATAACACATTTACCAGAACCAATAGAGATCTCTCTTTCTGAAGACCAACCGCCATACAAAACAGCGATTTTTTTCTTCATGAAGAATTTATGTTCCTTGTCCACGCTATATGATAGCCAGTATACCAGTGGAGTCAAGGATGATAGTAGGGAAATGGCACTGCGTGCGGGATTGGTCGCTTCGCAACGGTTATGGTTCACTAGCGTGAACGGTTCCTCTCGACAGGCTCGGGACACTGAATTTTATGACTGAATCACAGATTAAGGTAAAATTCGTGATGGCTCTTGCGAGCGGGAAAAGAGAATGGAGAGTAGGGCGAAATGATGCTAAAGCATGGAAGGGATACTTCGTATGGAAATGAGTGTTTCACACTGGAATGGATTCTTCGAATGGAATGATTTGAAATGAAAGGAATTAAAACTGTTCCAGCACGTAGTGCTAACTTCCAGCTGTTGGCTCCTTTCCATCCCGAGCATGTCGAGGGATCTCTTCCAATCCCATTGGGATTCAAATTTAGCGATCATAACGCTCAAAACGATAATAACGATATTATGTATTGACAAAGAATGCATATTGTATATGATTGAACAGGAGGTTTAATGCGCTTTGTCGGACTCGTTTTTGTGATTCTGATCATTGGTTTTATGATTGGGTTTATGGTACTCAATTCGCAGGCAAGAGTTGACCTTGATATTTTTGGCCAGAAGGTCAATGATATGTCATTAGCAGTCGTCTGTTTTTATGCTTTTATCGCGGGCATGATTTTTGTGCTTATCTTTGCGCTGGCCGATGAAATCGTCTTAAGAAGCAGTCTTCACCGTCTCCGTAAAGAGAATAGGAATTTGCGCAAGGAGCTGAATGCGCTGCGCAATTTACCGTTTGAGGAATCAGAATGATAGTATTGATAATTCTTGTTGTAGCTTTGATCGCTTGTGTTCTGTTTCTTTATTTCTATCGTAAACGGGAAAAAGCCACGGGTCACACACCATATATCGAAGCCCTCATTGCCCTGCTCGAAAACAGAGAAAACCTGGCCATGAAAAAATTCAAAGAGGCG
>JAUWLY010000270.1 GCA_030613445.1 Candidatus Stahliibacteriota bacterium
TCTAAACAAGGAGGTAAAATGCCGATAACCCCTTTAGAAACCCGCAAGCAGGAATTTCGGAAATCGCTTAGAGGTTACGACCCCCATGAAGTCAGATCCTTCCTTGAAATGGTATCTACGGAACTCGAAAATCTACTCCGGGAAAATGCTGGTCTCAGCGAGAAAGTCAAGGATATGGATGCTAAAATCGAAGACTATCACCGTATGGAAAAGATCTTACAGGATACACTCACAACAACCCAGAAGGCAGCAGATGAGCTGAAGAATGGCGCTAGAAAAGAAGCTGAAACAATAATCGCCAATACAAAAGTCGAAGCTCAGAGGTTTTTAAGAGAAGCTCAAACCGAGCTCGCTCGAGTCAAAGAAGAAACAAAAATGATTGAACACCAAAAGCTTCTACTTGTATCAGAATTCAGAGGGCTCTTGGAATCATATCTGAGGTTACTTGAAAGACTCGAGACAAAATGAAACAGGAGGCATTGGTTGCTGCTGATTACATACGCCAGCGCGCAAAGACAAAACCGCAGATCGGAATCATCCTCGGAACTGGTTTAGGTTCGCTGATTAAATCATTCAAGACCAGTAAGACATTCACCTATGGCAAACTACCGCATTTCCCCCTCTCGACCGCAGAATCCCATAAAGGCAGGCTGATTCTCGGCACTCTCAAACAGAAGAAGATTATCGCGATGCAAGGACGGTTTCACTACTACGAGGGATACAGCGCCAAACAGATTGCTTTACCGGTAATGGTTATGAAGTTCCTTGGCATCAAATATCTGATTGTGATCAATGCCAGTGGAGGATTAAACCCAAATTTTGTACCCGGTGACATAATGATAATTACCGATCACATTAACCTTATCCCCGATAATGCGTTACGTGGGAAGAACGACGCAAAGCTCGGCGCCAGATTTCCTGATCTGTATAATTGTTATGATTTAAAAACCATCAAACTCGCTGAATCTGTCGCTCTAGAAAAGAAGATTCCAGTAAAGAAAGGTGTGTACGTTGCAGTCCCTGGTCCAAATCTCGAAACGAAAGCAGAATATCGTTATTTACGAACCATTGGCGCTGATGCGGTGGGTATGTCAACAATACCTGAAGTTATAATGGCGCGCTATCTAAAAATCAAGGTACTCGGTCTTTCGATTATCACAGACATGGGTATCGCTGATGCATTGAAACCAACAAGCGTGCGAAGAATAATAGCCACCGCGATGCAGGCAGAACCCCAGTTAAGCAAAATCGTTGCTGGCGTCGTTGAAAAGCTATGACCAGAGATAAGTGCAGACTAATCCTTCTCGCTTTTATGCTGACCCTCATGCTGGCCAGCTGTTCAAACAAAGCAGAGCGTATCGCTAACGCCCGTAAGTATATCAAGGCATGGAACTACGATCGCGCCCTGACCGAGATAATTTCTTACCGCAAAGCAAAAGACGCCGAAATCCAATACCTGTTAGGGTACTGTTATCTAAAGAAAAATGAATTCGGGGAGGCGGCAAGATATTTTCAAGTATCATTGGTCAATAGTGAACTTTTCAAAGACAGTGTTATCGCACTCTATAATGGACTTTCCAAGAATGCCATGAAAATAAAGGAGCCACAAAGAGCCCTGTTTTTCTACGGAGAAATCGCAAAATTGGTTCCGACCTATGAGCAAGCAAGCAATCTGTTCTTGATCGGTGATTTGAACTTCGACAACGGTAACTACCCTGCCTCTATCCAGGCTTATACGAAAGCATTGGCAATCGATTCAATATCGAAACAGGCACGTCGCGTCAAGCGAAAATTAGTAAAGGCATTATTCGAAAGTAACAGTCTTTACAAAGCTCTTCTACTTGCTCAAGAACAATACGAGAAATTGAAAACTGCAGCCAATTTGTTACAACTTAGCGAAATACATTTTGCGCTCGGGCATAATCTTTTGAATAAAGGCTTTTTAGATAGTGCACAGGTTTTTTTCGAACTGATAATATCCATGCAAGAGCCAAAATCACTGCTAGATGATGCATATTTCTTTGTTGGTGAGATATACCTAAAAAGAAACAATCTTGACAAGGCTCTTGAAGCTTACAAGAAGGTACTTCGACTCAACCCCTATGAAAAAGGTGAGGTTGTCAGAAAGGCAAAAGAACGGATCAAGGAAATCAAGGAGAAAGCATGAGGAAAAATATAGGCGGTTTTCGTAAAGCAATATGCCTTATCTTGTTGTGTCTGTTCATCTCTTGCGGTTCAAGACAGGTATTAACTCCTCTCGAGCCGGATGATGAATTCGAAAGAGCGGTGTCGCTTTTTGAACAGGAAAACTACAATAAAGCCGTATTGGCTTTTGAACGAATACTTTTTTACCATCCCTCATCTGAATATGTCGATGATGCTCAGTACTGGTTGGGCAAAACGTATTTTGAGCAAAAGGATTATGATCAGGCTATTATTGAATTTGATTATCTGATAAAAAACTTTTCAACATCAAGTTTTATTGAAGAGGCATATCTTTATCGCATCAAGGCTTACCTTGAAAAAGCACCAAGTTATGAAAAAGATCCGACTGAAATCGAGAATGCGATTGGCTTTTGCGATCGATTTCTTACCCATTTTCCGAATTCCAAGCACACCGATAAAGTGAAAGAGATAATTCTGGTCGCACGGAACCGTCTTGCAAAAAAAGAGGTGGAAAACGGGAGAATATACCTGAAGCTTGGTGAGCCCGAAGCCGCGCTTCTCTATTTCAACTACGTAATTGAAACGTATCCGGAGACTGAGTTCAGTAGCGAAGCAAAATACAATGCCGCAAAAATATTAGAGAAAAATGGACAACCTGACAAAGCACTAGCATTATATAAAGAATTACTCGAAGATGATAAATGGCGAGAGAGAATAATAAAAGAAAAAGGTGTAGAGATACTAGAAGAAAAACCGGAAGAATAATAAACAAATCACCGGTCAGAAAAAAGGAATGAAGAGGATTGAAAAAGTAGGTGTATTCGGTGGGCTTTTTGACCCACCACATATCGGGCATCTTATCATTGCCCAATCCGTTTTAGAAGAATTCAAGCTGGATAAGATAATATTTGTGCCCGCCGGTAACCCACCCCATAAACATAAATTTTCGCCTTATGACACTAGGTACAAAATGACTGAGCTGGCAATAATGGGCAACCAGAAATTCTCTATTAGCGATATTGAAAAAGAGATACCTGGTAAGACATATACAATTGGAGTTCTCAAGAATCTCAAACAACAGATCAAAGGGATGATCTATTTGATAATCGGATGTGACCAATGGGAAGAGATCAATACATGGAAAACCCCTGAAGAACTGTTTAAATGCTGCAAAATTATCGTTATGCCCCGATCCCGACATTCGATTAGAAAAGTTGGACGTCTTTGTAAAAAAATACTAATAAGTCACGCGCCCTTAATTGATATTTCTTCAACCGAAATAAGAAAAAAAGTTAAACACAACTGTAGTATTCAATATTTAGTACCAAATGAAGTATCCAAGTATATAAAACGAAAAAGACTCTACTAATCCCTTGGCATTTTGATCTTTATCGCCTTTGGTATGATTGTCACGACCACCTCATGTGCCTTTTCTTCCTCTCCATCAATATCAACAAGAAAAACTTCATCAGATTTCACCCTTAATTCCTTTCCTTGATAATGATAAACATGATGATATTCCAAATGTCTTCCTTTGTAGACCTTAGCCAAGACATTTGAAACAAGCTTAAAAATATTTGTATCTTTTACATAAACAAACTCCAGGATTCCATCAACAACAGATGCCATGGGAGCTGCATGCATACCTCCACCGAAATATTGTCCATTCAAGGCACCAATAATCGTCATTAATCCTTCGTCGATAAGTTTATTATCGATCCAGATCGGTAGTTTACGAGGCTTGAACGATAATAGGGCTATAAGACTCGAAATCAAAAAGGTTAAAAATCCTCCTAGATTTTTCGGGATATTATTTGCGATCCTGACTACATTACCACCGAGTCCAATATCAAATACATTCACAAAATATCGTTTCCACACCTTATTACGACTTCTGAAAACTGTCTTACCAACATCGATGAGCTTCGTTACCCCTTCACTGATTAAGTCAAAAGCTTTCTCGTAATCTCTTGGAATATGTAATGTCCTTGAAAGATCAGTACCTTTCCCTACAGGTATCATTACAAGATCTGGCATACACTTTTATTCAGCAGCAGAATTCAAAATACCATTTACAATTTCGTTGAACGTACCTTCACCGCCGACACTGACAATACATTGTGCACCATTTTTGACTGCATC
>JAUWLY010000172.1 GCA_030613445.1 Candidatus Stahliibacteriota bacterium
GCATGGACTGAGAGTTTTGAGACGCAGGATTATTTTCCGCCTGACCATTGGATAATCGTTAAGGTAATAAAAATTACATGAAGTATACATTCTGCTATTTATTGCTCAGTGTTTACTGTGTGCTGTCATTTGCTCAAATACCTGGTAATATTATTGTCCGTCCAGACTCTGAAAACATCGGTATTTCGCCTTTTGTCTTTGGTTCAGGTGATGAAATGACCTCTTGTTTTTCACCACTCGCTGAAGTACAGCCCTTGATTGCCGCGACAAAACCCTCGTTATTGAGATTCGGCGGTATCGGCGCGGAATATCTTGACTGGGAGGCAGATTCATTATCTGGCATATTCTATATCGATTTTGTCGATACCTTCATTTTGCAGGACTCGGTCAATTTTGGTATTGATAGTTTTTTAAGATTATGTGAGTTGATCAATGCCGAACCCATTCTGACCGTGAATATGCAGGTTGCTGATACAGCGCTTGCCCGCCGCATGGTTGAGTATGTGAACGATGACACGACAACTCCGATGGGCCAGCTCCGTGCCCAGCGCGGGCATCCTGAACCGTATAATGTAGGCATCTGGAGTCTCGGCAATGAACCTGATATTGCCGGTGGTCAATGGCCTACACCGCCATGGACCTATTGGACTTTCTATCGACATTTCGGCATACCTTTTGCCAACTGGTCATGGCAGGATTCAGTTTTTTGGACACCCCAGGATTTTGCAAATCTTATCCCGGCCTATGTAAGTGCTATGGAAGGTGCGAGTCCGATTCCACTTGAATTCATCTATTCAATTGCCGGCGCGCCTTCATGGATTCGACTGGTGATCGAGCCCAATATCAATCTGATTGATTATCTTGATATACACTACTATGCCAGCAGTGCTTGGGATTCGACTGCAGACACCACTGATTATATTGAATGGCTCAGCCGAACTGATACAATATACCCAGCCGAAGAGGTTGTACGAGTATACCGCGATTCTCTGAATGCGATCGGTGCACCGCATATTGAACTTGTTATCCTTGAATACAATTCAGGGATTATTATGGTCCCGGACCCCTTATGGTGGAATTATTTAACCGGTCTTTTCATAGCTGATTGTATTGGTCACTGGATGCATGCGGGACTTAAAATGGCTGGCGTTTACAGTATTCATGAAGGAAATCCGAATAACCCGTCAGATTTTCCCTACTTCGGAATTATTCGAGGAGATTCAGTGAGCAGACGTATGCCCTCATATGTGCTTGAATTGTATAATACTTATTTTGGCGATACATTGATATATGCGTTTTCTGATCACAAGAATACTGGCTATGGTATTGAATGCTGGGCATCAAAGCGGTCGTCCGATAATAAGTACGTGCTCATGATCATTAACAAAACGCTTGATTCGACATATGCAATGACGATGCAGCTTGAAGACTCAATACAGTCCTATCACCTGTATAATATTACTAACAATGCATCGATAGGTGCGCCATTCAATGGCACGACCGGTATAGAAAATCAGGGTGCCTTTGTGCCGGACAGCATACGTGCAGGTTGGAGTTACTTGACCATGGATTTTGAACCGGCAAGTGTTTCTCTTTTTGAAGTTTCACCTTATCTGTCTATCAAAGAATCTTTTTCACGACCACACACAAATTTCCTCCTGCCCACGATAATGAGGAAGGGCACAACTGTCTCGATACCTTTTGGCACACATGTTTTATACGCGGTGACTGGTCGCGAGGTTTACAAATGGCGCGATACCGAAGCGATTAAAATCCCGCATATACCGGATGGTATCTACTTTATCAGAGTAAAAGGGAGTATGTTCAAGAAAATTATCGTCTTTTGATTTTTGCAAGGAGGCAAGATGGCAAAGAAGAACTTTTCGAACAAAGAAGCGATAAAATACGGTTGGGGTATTATGAAAGCCAATTTCTGGTTTTTTGTTGGCATCATCATTGTTGCCGGGTTTATCGTTGGCATTCCGAGCAATATCGCGGATAACTTAAACAAGCCAGATCCATGTCTACTTGGTTTTGTTTTCAATATCATTGCTGGTATTGCGCGTGTAATAATTTCGATTGGCCTCATTAAGATTGCTTTGATTCTTCTCAATAAGGAAAAACCCAAATTCAAGGAACTATTCAATTTCAAAGGTAGTTTCTGGCGTTTTGTTGGAGCTTCTATACTCTATGGTCTGATCGTGGTTGCCGGATTTATCCTTTTGATTGTCCCGGGCATATACTGGGCAATCAAGTACCAGTGGTTTGGGTACTGCATTGTTGATCAGAAACTCGGACCGGTCCAGGCGCTCAAGAAAAGCGCTCAGATGACCGACACGGTTAAATGGCAATTACTCGGTTTTGGTTTTGTTATGACCGGTATCAATATTCTTGGATTTCTCTGTTTGTTCATTGGATTGTTTGCGACAATACCGACGACGTTACTGGCTACTGCTTTTGTCTATCGTAAATTGTCAGGTCAAACCGAAACCGCGCCAGCAACAGCACCTGCTGTGCAAGACGAAAAACCCGTTTAATGATCTCCAAGACCCATCCGTGGTTATGCGTGTTCAGCAAGCTCCGGCTTCTGCTGTCTATTTTGTTCTTGTTGTTATCAATGACCGGGTGTGACGGCGGTTGACCTTACTCATGATACCTTGGTACAGGGTCTTGCTATTGAGACAATAAGGCCCAGGCAGTAAATAGCAGGCACTAGACACTCGATTTAAGACTGTGCATTCTTTATAATTCACCTAAACTTAAGTCCCTTGACAACACAGAAATTATTTGTATAATTTTATATATAGATAATATAGAAGGGAGGACAATGTCCTCTCTAGAATAGGAAAAGAGGAAAAGCTATGGGTCTTATTATGATAATGTCTTTATACCTCATCAATGCTGACTTTCCCATCTGCACTAATAGCCTGAGTCAATACTATCCCTGCCCGCTGTATGAAAACGGACAGTACTATGTATTCTGGTCAGACCGACGTCACTACTCACCGGATTACTCCATATATGGAGCGCGCATAGCAACTGACGGCACAGTTCTTGATCCTGACGGAAAGCAGATTTTCCGGCGCCAAACCGGGTATGAACTTTCAGCTGCGTATGATGGTGCGAATTTTCTTGTCGTGTCCCGCGATAGCTGCTGAAGTGCCGGCAATATCTACGGAGTGCGGGTCACTCCGGACTGTGACACAATAAATTCTTTCAGCATATCAAGCGCTTCGGGCGTGCAAATGTATCCAGACATTGAATTCGGCAGCAGCAACTATATGGTAGCATGGTCAGATAATCGGGCCGGTTCATACTACAGGATTTACGCGGCTCGTGTCAATCCCCAGGGTGCAGTGTTTGATCCAACCGGCATTGCAGTTGGTCCTAATACATCTACTTACCAGTACCAGCCTTCACTTGCATATGACGATTCGAGATTCTTCGTTATCTGGGGTTATGCCACTGCGCCCTATGCAGTGACCGGGCGTTTCATAAATACCGATGGTTCTCTTACTGATACGGTAAGGGTGGCTTCGGCGAGCACCATGGTGTACAATACGCGTCTTGTATGGAGCGGTGTAAACTATCTTGCGGTTTGGGTAGAGTATGTAGCTACTGGTTCACTGGTACGCGGTCAGCTCGTTGCAGGCAACGGTGCTCTGATCGGCTCGCCATTCACCATTGCTACTGGCGCATACTATTATAACTCACTGGGTGTTAAGTATGACGGTTATAACTATATCATCAACTATATCACAAATACAACTGGTACGTATCAGGTCTGGGGTCGTAAGTACGACACATCGGGCAATCCTGTAGGAGCGGCTTTCCGGATTTCTCAATCGAACTTTGCCTGCTACTACGGTGACGTGGTTCCTGGTGCGGACAATTGCTACCTCAATGTTTGGTCTGAATACCGCGGTGCTCAATATGATATCTATGGTAACCTCGATGTGCAGATCATAGGTATCGAAGAATCAACTGAGTACGTTGCGTCAAACATATCCTTAGTATCTGCTTTTGTGACAAAAACAATACAGCTCAAGAATGCAGAGGGTATTGAGGTTTCTGTTTTTGATGTGTCAGGACGTAGATTAGGTAGCACACATACCGGGTCATTTGATTGTCAGACACTTGGTAAAGGTGTGTACTTTGTGAAAAGTGCTCAAGGAGACGAGTTCAAGGTTATAAAGATAAGATAATTGAATCTTGCTCAATGAAATGAGTGGTGCGGTTTAAACACTGCACCACTCATGCAATACATTCACATCAGTGACATAGTTTTGATCATGTTTCAACTCAATGTGGGAGGTTTAATGCAAAGATATCTTGTATTGTTTTCAGTGTGTTTTTTCACCCTACTCAATGCGACCACTTATTATGTCGCACCATGGGGCAATGATGATTCGCTTGGGACTTTTGATGCGCCATGGCAGACTATTGGTAAAGCAGCTAGTACCATGGTCGCCGGTGATTCGGTTCTTATCCGCGCCGGGACTTATGAAGAAAGTATTAACCCGGCCAATTCGGGCAATCCAGGTGCAATGATCACTTATGCAAATTATAATAACGAGGAAGTGATCGTTGAAGGTGGCGAGGAGGTTACTGGTTGGCTGATAGATACTGGTAATCGTTATATGGCAAGTGTCAATTTCACACCGTCTCCGCGTTTCTCCTCATCTCGGGACCCAGCTGGTAATCTAGGCGGGACCATGCTTCAGGATGGCGCAAAGATGAACTATGCAATGTGTCTGAGTGTGAGTGAGGTTGATGAACCAGGTGAATACTACATGAATGATTCATCTGGCATGGGGCCACCTTACACTATGTACGTATACGTACACGATCTTGGCCAGGGTTATAATCCGAATAATCACCAGATGGTCATTGGTCGACGGCGTAAGGGTTTTGATCTGGATGGTGGTGAAGACTACCAGGTCGTTGATGGTCTAGTCTTTCGGGATTACAATGATAATGCTATTCACTCTATAGGTTCCAACAACTGCGAGTTCAGGAATATCAAACTATACAGCAGTTTTATCACTGGTATCTATCTCACAAACTATTCGCGCAATTGTCTTATTGAACAATGTCTGTTCTGGGATAATGGACACGGCGGTATTGAGCTTGCCCGTTCCCATTCGACCACGGTCAAGAGGAATAAATTCACCAGCATTGATCTGGGTGATGGCTGGGGAGGCAATGGCGCTCACATGTGGTTGGGTCCACTGACCTATAATTCAGATTCCTGCCTCATTGAAAATAATATCGGTTTCAAAACCGGTTCTGAGTACATTTTCGGACCATTTTTTGCACTCCGGGGTAGTGATAATATTGTCCGCCACAATAGTGGGATCAATTTTGGCATGGCTGGAATCGCGCTCCTTGATGGTAGCGGCAATACCGTGATCAACAATGCGATTGACTGCAATCTTGGTCTTGCTTGTATCAATGTTTTTCCCGCGGCAGTTGGCGCGGGTGGTCATTATATCGAATACAATGATTTCTATGCTGAGGATCCGACCGCTAAATATCGTTGGAATGGCATATCATACAGCAGCCTCGCTGCCTGGGAAACAGCATCTGGTCAGTCGAATAATATTGATTCGGTACCAGGTTTTGCCGAACCAGACAGTGAAAACCTTTACTTGCTCGCCGGCAGTGCCTGTATCGATGCCGGTACATCGAATAATGCGTCGACTGAAGACTATGACGGCAATCCACGCCCTCAAGGCGCTGGTTATGATATTGGCGCGTACGAGTTTGAGCCAGTAAACATAAATGAAAAGCCAATACAAGTACATTTTGCTGGAGAAATCATGTTGAGACCTAATCCAGCATCAAACGGTTTGTGGATTCACCGGTCAAATTCTGCAACACTTGGTTTCTTGCGCATCTTTGACATAACTGGAAGGATGGTCTGCACACTTGAATTCGCAACGCCGCAGTCAGAGTTATTCTGGGACCGAACAGACGACTCAGGGCTTCTCCTGCCCGCAGGAAATTACTTCCTTGTCTATACTGATAAAGAACTACCAGTTTGCGAGCGTAAAATCATCCTTCTAAAGTAAAGGGGGGTGTCTTTACCGACTCAGTTTTAGTATCTTTTTCTTATACTCGGTCTGTCCTACTTGTATAATAGAATAGTACTGACCATTGGGTAATCTCAAACCTTTCATATCTGTGCCATCCCAGGATACTGAATGGTTACCGTGCTTTTGATATTCGTTGACCAGTGTTTTAATCTGTCTGCCTGGTGAATCGTAGATTGTTATTTTCACGTGGCTCGGTGCGCGTAGACCATATGTGATAACGGTTTTTTCTCTGAATGGATTGGGTTTGGCATCAATAAAGATCAGCCCAGCTTTTGAATTTTCATTGATCCCGATTTCTGGTTGACCGGCTGAAAAGATGAAGAGCGGAAGGTCTGTG
>JAUWLY010000081.1 GCA_030613445.1 Candidatus Stahliibacteriota bacterium
GGGTCAGGTTTTCTTGTTTTTCTAATTTCCGCTGCGACATCACCAACAAGTTGTTTACTTATTCCTTTTATTGTTAGGTAAGTAAGATCTCCTTTTTCTGCACTCTTGACCACTTTTATCTCGCATTTGATTTGCTTCGGCATAATAACGGTTTTTGGCTTGGAAAAACCTAAAAAGAGCTGTAGGTTTGAGCCACCGAGCTGAGCGCGATAGCCAGTCCCTTGAATGATGAGTGTTTTCTCGAATTCTTTGACAACACCGCTCACCATATTCCTTATCAATGATCTGGTAGTTCCTTGCTGGGATGATGAATCTTTACTATTCTCCCTGTTTTTTATGAGAATTTCGTTATCCTTTATATCTACGATAACCTTTGAATTTATGTTCATCTCCAAATTACCGAGCGGACCCTGTACTTTGAATACGTGACTCGATAAACTCACCTTGACCTTATCAGGTATCACAATCGGACTGAAACGCTGTTTCGCCATCTTATCTTTCACCTATGGATTGATGTAAACGGAGCTGCGTGAATTCAAGCGGGTGTTTATCAGTAGACATTCGCTATTACTTCTCCACCAATTCGTTTGTGCCGGGTCTCTCGGTCACTAAGCACGCCTGCCGAAGTCGTCAGAATAGCCGTACCTAAGCCACCTAAGACATATGGGATTTCTGCTTTCGAAACATAGACGCGACGTGAACATTTTGATATGCGTTCGAGATTTCTGATTACCGACTCACCATTCTTCGCATACTTCAACACGATGGTGATCTTCTTTTTCTTGGAATCCAGGGTGAAATTGTTGATGAAGCCGTCTTCAAGCAAGACCCTCAATATTTCAGTCTTCAGTCGTGAGTAAGGAACAGTGACTTCAATCTTTTTCGCGCGACATCCATTTCGTATGATCGTTAACATATCAGCGATCGGATCCATTAAGCCTCCCTAGATTCCTTTTTGTTTTGTAACCTTTCAATTTATCCATAGACTGTTATTTTAGCTAAATCTCAAGAAATGTCAAGGGTAAAAGCGCATGACTCCTCTCCACTTTTTAGGACCTTGATCTGTCATTGCGAGGAACGAAGTGACGAAGCAATCTCATAGACAGAGAAAAATATCGAAAAAACATAACATTTCCTCTTTGAGTTACGCTGAGATTGCCACGCTCATCCTGCTCCCTGGCAGGATTCGCTCGCAATGACAAGAATCCTGATGTTGTAAAAGAGCAATATTGACAACGCTTTACAAAAAGTGGAGAGGAGTCAGTTAAAGCGCATCGAATGATTGGGTCTTGCATGGTTTCGTACCAATCAAATATTGACATGGATTTGAATTGTTGTATAATAATGTCCTATGAAGCAGAAAAGAACTCAAGGCATGGCAGTCATTGCCCTCTTGATTTCTCTTGTAGTTGCAGGGATCATTGTCTATGTGGCGATTACTCTATACACTGGCGATTCTGATCAAACTATCAAGACACCTATTGAGAGAAGTAAGGGCGTGCAATGTTTGTCTCAGATTCGACGCATTGAGACGTCGCTGCAAATATATCGGATCGACCATGGGCAATACCCATCGAATCTCGATGGCTTGGAAGATCTTTCAAAAGACGAATTCTTTTGTCCGGTAACTGGTAGCCCGTATCAATATAACTCGGTGACCGGTCAGGTGACCTGCCCAGACCACCCCTAACGGGAAATCCTAATTTCTAAATTCTAGACAAATCCGAATCCCTGAATTCAAAACAGGATTTTGATACCTATGGTGGTGAGAATATTGCCGTTGATGAACACAACACTTGACATATGACCATATTTATCTATTATCATATATGGAAGTAGTATTATCAAGTATCGGGTCTGAAAGATTCAATGCACTTGCTCATCCCTTGCGTCTTAAAATCTTGGAGAAACTGCGCAAAGGTCCATGCTGTGTTTGCAGAATCATCCCATATGTGAATGGTGAACAGTCTAATGTCTCACACCATTTGACTATTTTACGGAAAGCCGGTATTGTAAGTGCTGAAAAGAGAGGGATAGAAGTTTGGTACGCGGTCACTGATCCCAAGATATTCAGGCTTATCGATATAATGGATGACTTGATTGTTAATGATCTCAATAGGAGTCGTGATATCTTGCAGGCAGTGACTAGAAAACGACGGTGATGTTGTCGATTAGATAAGAGGAGTTTTGATTTGGTTACCTCATTGATGGAAAATGCTGAGCAGATGATTCAAAGTAACCCGTGGCTTGCTTTTTCGGTTGTTTTTGTCGGAGGACTCCTTACTGCCTCGAATCCGTGTGTTTTGGCCATGATTCCACTCATGATAGGTTTTATCGGTGGCACGAAAGAACTGGTTGGGTTTCGGAAATCCCTTATCTTCTCTCTGCTTTTTGTTATTGGTCTATCTATTACATTCGCAATTATGGGTGTGATTGCCGCCACCACCGGTAGTCTGCTCGGCGATGTGGGGAGCTTCTGGCGTTATATAGTTGTTGCAGTCTGTTTTATTATGGGTATACATCTGCTTGAGATAATAAAAATACCAATTCCCTCGCTACAAATAAAACATAAAAAATTGACTGGTGTTATCGGATCTCTGCTCATGGGCATGCTTTTTGGTGTGGTTTCAACGCCTTGTGCAGTTCCTATCCTTGCGGTAATACTTGTTTTGATTGCCGCAAAAGGGAATATGGTTTATGGTCTCGGGTTGCTGTTCTCATATGCATTGGGGCATTGTGCATTGATCGTGGTTGCTGGAACCTCTATCGGTGCTGCTAAGAACCTTTTGGAATCGAAACGTTTTCAACGGGCAAACTTTTATCTACGGAAAGTTGCGGCAGTTTTGATAATTCTAGTGGGGTTCTATTTTTTGTTGGCTAAGTAAAGGGCGACAGGGAAGAGGGTATATGAATAAAAACATTAATACATTCATCGTGGTTATTTTAATTTTGACACCCTGGTTTGTTCTTGCATGGCAGGATAATCTCGTGCTCAGTGGTGAAGGTAAACTTCGTTTCAGATACGTGGAAGCTAACCAGGATGAGATAACCGGTACCTTTGGTGAAGCCTTAAAACAGGGATTGAGCATGAGACAAAGATTCGACCTGTCAGGAGATTTCTTTCTTACTGAATACCTGACGGTTGGAGGTACAGTGAGAATATCTAATGAGGATTCCAAGGATATGCTGGGGGTACCTGATTTCATATCGACAAAAGCCGTTGCTGGATGGTGGTTCGCTAATCTTTACAAAAAGCCTTTCGATATTACGATTGGTTCTTATGAAACGAGCTTTACACCGTTGACGTTGATGCGCTGGGACCAAGATGATAATCCGCTGGGAGCCTCAGGATGCGGTTGCCAGGTTGCCATTGGTGGTATTAGTGCTGAGAGCCTGGAGGAGTTGAAACAGGATTACAGGCTTGAAGGTGCATTTGCAAAGATTGAAGGAGGGATCGGTGATATCACCTTACTTTTTGCCCGACCTACAATCGCGAATGAGGACACAACATACGCGCGTCATGCATACGGTGGTCGAGTACGACTTATCCTACCCTATAGCAGGAATTTTTCGACGATGGTAATCGGCGTCACCGGTCTCAGGGTACAAGATGATGTAGAATCAGTAGATCAGGCGACCTATGATCCTCTCCAGAGTGATGTTATCGGCCTTGATATTAATCTTCCTCTTTTTTGGAAGGTTTCCTGCATCGCTGAATATGCGCGTAGTATTCGGGATGATAATCTATTCAGTAATGTCGATATTACTCATGCTGAAAATGGAATTATCGCTGGTTTAAAGATCACAAGCAGTGATATTCTTGAAGCAAATGTATTATACATCCAGCTTGACCCGTATTTCTCACCTTTATACAGAGCAATTTCCTATGCGAAGAACCGCCAGGGCTTTCGCGGCGCCATAACATACCGAAAATTGCCGATTTTTCATCAGCTGTTGAATATTTCCCTCTATGCAAAGGGTTTACGCGATATCAAACCGACCTGGAATGAGACGATTACAGAATGGCATGGCTCCTTGGCAGAGTATTTGGTCGGCAATGTTGCTGCGAGTCTAAGAGTCAGCAATAACTGGAGACTTGAAAGCAGTTATGAATATAGAGATACTCAGAGAACCGATGATATCTCAACTTTATCTATTGAGACCATAGATGAGCAAACCCATATCGCTTCTTTTTCTATTGCATATGAGTTTACCTTGCAGAGCAGCATTATATTGAAATATCAATTTATCAAAAACATCGACGGCACGGGGCAAAACGATTACAACGCTCATATGCCTGTGCTGGAGTTTTCTTTCAAATTTTAAACTATACCTGGGAGGTATTGATGAAGATACACATGAAAGCTATTGGTTTGGTGATAGTAGCATGTTTTATGGCTGTTAACTGCGGCAATGAAGAGAGTGAGTTTACAACTGGGATGATAACCGGGTTGATTACTGATGCAGGTGGTGTGCCCTTAGACAGCGCATTGATAACAACCGTACCACAAACAATTGAGGTCTACACTAACGATTCAGGTTTATTTGAAATACCTGACGTACAGCCAGATGATTATACAGTTAATGCTCAAAAAAGAACGTATATACCTGGTTCAGTAATCATCACGGTGACTACTGGTGATATCATCACCGCTGATATTCCTTTGACACAGAACATGAGGAATGTCCTCGGTGAGATGTTGACGACTGCTTGTCACTGTGCCGATGATGCTCGTGCCGAGGCCTATAGCGTGAACAACAATAATGGTTTGAGGTTCGTATATGTAGAATACCATGCGTCTGCCGACCCTGGTTTTGAAACCTGGGACCCTTTTGTTACACCCGGGAGCGAGAGTCGAAGATTGTATTATGAAGCAGATACGTTCATGCTTGGCAATTGGTTCTTTTTTGACGGTACTGTATTGCTGACCACCGCGGGTAATTACCAGCAAACGGTCGATTCGTTGCTCGATATTTTCAGCCCTTTAGCGATAACGATGAATGGAACGTATACGAGTAGTACGGGCTCGGGTACAATAGATCTCAAGATAACTGCAGTGGATACGATAGAGTATACTGACCTTGTTATTGAATTTGCCGTTTATGATAGAGGGCCAATTGATTACTCACCGTCTGGTCCATGTCTTGTCATGTTTGAGAACATAGTTGTTGCGCTCCCAACGCATGAACAACTTGATATTGCTTATGAAGAGACTGTTAGCATGGTCAAGGATTTTACTGTTCCGGACTCGATAGGCGGTGCATTTCCACCTTTCCATAGGGTAAACCATAATAATCTCGGAATAGCTGTTTTTGTGCAGAGTGCAGGTTCAAAAAATATACTGCAAGCTGTATCATATGCTTTCTGATGTCAAGAAAGAGAGGACATATGTTTATGCCAAAGCCTGGTTCAGGCGTGTTGTATGGATTCGCCTTAGTCATAGTGATTGCCGCCTTTGGGTATTGTTATGATATTAGCACAGTACAGGGTACAGATATCCTTGAGACAATTTCGGTAAAAATTGATTCCTGTATAGTAAAAGTAGAAAACAGTGAGCAAGATGACGCAAGAGGGTTGCTCGAGCATATATCAGAACTCTGGGATGATTTTCGAGGTCACCATGATAAGGTTTTTTCTGGTGAAATTGAGAAGTTCGAACAAATACCCGAACTATTTTCGGATATATCTGAACGTTTCGATGAAACGCATCGATATCTTGACGTGGATGAATTTGATAAGGCATTACTATCATTGAATTTGGTGAAAGAGCTACTTCCAGAACTGCTTGATGAAGTAAGCAAACCTGTCCTTCTGGATTTCACCGGTCCAAAATGCAAAGCGTGCAAAACTATGAAGACCCGCCTAACGAGTATCGCACCAGATTATAAGGGGAAGGTTCGAGTAGGTTTTGTTGATGCAAACAAAGAGAAGGATTTGATCAAGAAATATAAGGTTATGCTCATTCCAACTCTGGTTTTCTTCGATCACCTGGGTGAGGAGGTGGACCGTCATATTGGAGATATGGAAGATCGAACAGTGAGGGTAAGACTAGAGGAGTTAATAGAATAAGAGAATGGAACTTTACTGTTCGAACCTTGTCGAGAACTTCATTGAGGAGAATGGGTGAAAGATAGAACAAAGTTAATTCTTTTCATCGTTGTTTTTCTTGTGCTTTACTTTGTACCGCTGCATGGTGTGAGGATAATGGGTGCGATCCTTGAAGCCTTGTTCATGGTGCAAGAATATGCGCGGGAACACGTATTATTCTGCTTGATCCCGGCTTTTTTTATTGCCGGTGCGATAAGTATTTTTATTTCCAAAGAAGCGGTGGTAAAATATTTTGGTGCAAAAGCGAACAAAATACTTGCTTATGGTATAGCTTCTGTTTCAGGTAGTATTCTTGCAGTCTGTTCTTGTACTGTTCTGCCTATGTTTGCCGGTATTTATACACGCGGTGCCGGGATAGGACCGGCAACCGCATTCCTGTATGCAGGTCCAGCAATAAATATTCTGGCGATAATACTGACCGCACGTGTGCTCGGCTATGAATTGGGGATTGCCCGAGCCGTCGGTGCGATTGCTTTTTCAATTATCATTGGGATCCTTATGTCATTATTCTTTGCAAAAAAAGCTCAGACAGAAGAAAAATTAGCCGTCGGTGATACAACAACAGAAAAACCACGCAGCTTGTTGCAAAATGGCTTATACTTTCTGGTCCTAATTCTTATTTTAATATTTGCTGCTTGGGCAAAACCAGGAGAGTCGGTAGGTTTACAGAATGCGATATATAATATCCACTGGTATCTAACTGGCGGAACGCTTCTTGTTCTATTGATCATGCTCTTTAAATGGTTCAAAAAAAATGAAATAACTGATTGGGTTCAATCGACATGGTTTTTTGTAAAGCAGATACTTCCCTTACTATTTGTCGGTGTATTGGTTGCCGGATTTCTCCTGGGAAGACCCAATACCGATTCGGGCATCATCCCATCGAGAATCGTGGCGATACTAGTCGGTGGTAATTCTCTATGGGCAAATTTCTTTGCTTCGATCTCTGGTGCATTTATGTATTTTGCGACGCTCACAGAGGTGCCTATTCTGCAGGGGTTGCTGGGTAGTGGAATGGGTAAAGGTCCAGCGCTAGCCTTGCTCTTGTCAGGTCCAGCTTTGAGTTTGCCAAATATGCTCGTCATCAGGAGTATTATGGGCACCAGAAAAACCTTGGTCTATATTTTACTCGTTATTGTCATGTCGACTCTGGTTGGATACATGTATGGTTCTTTATTCTAAAGAATGGATGCAGACAGATAGAATCTGTTCGATTCAATCTTTCAAAGAAAGAGGGTAATAATGGAAATAAAAATTTTGGGTCCTGGTTGTCCCAGGTGTGAGGAAGTGATGAAGCGAACGATTGATGTCCTTGCTGAACTCGATCTTGCCGCGGATGTTCAAAAAATTACTGATTTGATGAAGATCGCTGAATACAAAGTTATTGCAACACCGGGTTTTGTTATTAACGGTAAGGTCAAATCGGTCGGCAAAATCCCATCAAAAGATGAGATAAAAAAGTGGATAACAGAAGAGCAGTAGCTATCGGACCAATACGATTTTTTTGATAATTTCAGAATCTTTATTCAACGCCCGGACAAAATAAACACCAGCAGGTAATTGTCTGCCGCTGTCGTCATTACCATACCAGGTTATCTTACCGGTGTTATTATATGTTCTTACTTGCCTGCCTGAAACATCAAAGATTGCAAGAGATGGATTTTGTCCATTGAACATTATTGTGAAGTGCGAACCGTTCACAGTCGGGTAGACGATTAGTTCTGGATTGAGCCTGGTTTCGGTCATCTCTTTTGCTGCGGTCTCATACGGTACGGCCATGATCGCAACTGCGGCGACATGTGCTTTTATTACCTCGGTGCAGAAAGCATTATCATTATAGCCAGATCCGATTGTATCTCCTGGTGTATGATACCATGGATTTGTTACGCCGTAATCCTCGATGCCGAGTAATGCGGGATATCCATAATCAAGAAATGATTGATTGTCAGAGGGTATCCAGTTACTCGTTAAGTGCTTGTCTGTAAGGAGTGTCGTGTATGAATCAGCTGCGGCAATAAAAAAGTCAGCAAGCCAATTGCAAGAAGGGTTTGATATTTTACCGATAACTTCGAGGTCTTCTGGTTGCGCATCAGAATACGCGATCATATCAGCATTGAAGACGCCGCGTATGCTGTCACCCCGTGTATAAGCCTGTTGAGCATAGTACTCACTGCCGTAGAGACCGAATTCTTCACCAGAAAAAGCCATATACCGGATAGAATATTCGAAAGCATAGCTTTGCATAACACGGGCAGCTTCGAGTGCCGCGGTTGTGCCGCTAGCATTGTCATCAGCCCCGGGAGCTATCTCTGGAGCCAAATAAGAAGTCGCATCAAAGTGCCCACAGATAACAGTGTAAATTGAATCTGGATAAAGCGCACCACGTTTTACAGCAATAACATTGGGTGCGTGACCACCAGTATGGTATTGAAAGTATACTGAATCCAGACCATAGGCATTGAATTTATCTGAGACCCAATTCGCTGCAGCAAGACAAGAATCATAGGTCGAATATCGTGACACAAAATCCTGGAGCCGCTGTACGCTGGCAAGTACAGAATCTGGATGGACAAGATCCACGATTTCCTGGATAGTGGGATCTATTAATATTTCAGGTTGCGGACTTCCATCACTGAACACGATAGGTCGCAAGAACAATTTTTTAACCATAACTTTTTGTTTAATCAGTTCTTCGAATACTGCGTGATCGATCCTGAGAAGATAATCCATATTTTCACTGAACAGGATATCACCATAAAGACCGAGATCTATTGTTTCATCAACCTGGCGCACGAGATAGTAATCGCCTTCACTGGGGTTCTCATCGAGTACTTCAAACGCCCGGTTTGAAATCAGGTTAAATTCTTCTTCATTTACAAGAAGGATTGCAGTATGCTCGAGCTCAGCAACAACTGCAATATTCGCCCGGGCAAAAGGCTCGAGCCTTGTGTTACCGAGATTAACCTTTACAAGATATGTATTAGCAGATACCATAATACATAGAATTATATATAGGAATAATAGTTTTTTAAACATACAACCTCCTTTTTTTGATAATACTACACAGTCAGAATTTATTGCCTGAACTTGATAAAACGGATATCTTTCACCAGGTCTTTTGGCAAAGAAATTCCTATTATTGCACAGTGGTCAAACTTTGGCGAATCTATGACCTTGGTTACCTCCACTTCACCGCGTTCTTTGCCGTCCCGGTCAAGAGCGATGACTTTATCACCTTTTTTAGGTCTGGGAAGCAGTTCATAAGGGATATAGATGATCGAATGGTCTTCAGGCGTTTCATCGATGACAAATATCGCAAGACCCGGGCATTTTGGGATACAAAGAAGACACCCGGTACACTTTTCATAGTCAATCTCGGGTAGTTCAATTATTGAGCCTGGGATTGAAATCGCGCCCTGAATACATGCATCAACACACGGGTCGCAGGGGATTTTTTCAGGACATTCAATGACGACATATGGTTTTTCTCCTCGACGGACTTGCGATGGTGTTGTATTCATTATTCAATGGTAATCAAAAATCTACACGTGTCAACGAGGAAAGATGGGCTTGGCTTTGAATACTTGAATTACAATAGATGTTTCTTCCTTTTCAATTTACTAAAGGCAATAAGTATAACGCAGATTAGTAATGGTAAAAGCATGCTGTTAGCGAATCCTGAATACCAATAGTCCTCTGCAAATTTGTGATATTCAGTATCATCAGGAGATTGATAGATTGAAATATCAGATGACATCTCAGAAGGGTTTGTATACTCT
>JAUWLY010000332.1 GCA_030613445.1 Candidatus Stahliibacteriota bacterium
TGTTACCTTCCACGCATTCAAAGTATTCTTTTGATGCACCACAGTCCGGGCATCCCCAATATTCAGGTAATGAAGAAAAGGACCGACCTGGTTCTATCCCAGATTCAGTATCACCGAGTTTTATCTCATAAACGTAACCGCAGATTGAGCACCGCCATTTCTCCATATTACTCCTCTTCAACGATATTACAGATTACTGAAAACCTCAAGCACAAAATTGATCAACTTATCCATGCCTTCAGCCAATTTTTGCTCTGTAACATACTTGGTAAAATGTTAATCTCCACCAACTATATCCGAAACAAGTAAAAAAGAAGCTGCTTCTCTATTGCTTCGGTTAGCCAAATAATATATTAGACTTGTCTCCATTTCTACCGCAACGATGCCCTTTCCCCGGAGACTATCGACATAATCAGGACAGGGGTTATAGAACACATCAACACTTGCCACACCACTATAACAGATCTTAATGTCCTGAACCTTGGAAATATCGTGTGCGGTTTTCAATATTTCGAAAGTCGCGTACGGTGCGTGTGGCTCGTGTTTCAAATAAGTTTGAGTTGTCCCGTCAAATGGCGAAGCAGCTATTGCGGCAATGATGTCCAATGGTCTTATGTGTTCTCCTATACCACCACATGTGCCGATCCTAATGAACCTCTTGACATCGAGTTGGATCAATTCTTCGACCACAATCGCAGCTGAAGGGCACCCCATACCTGTTGTCTGTACTGATACTTCCTTACCGTTATATTGACCAGTATACGCAACCAGCCCACGGTTGTCATTAACCAGTCTTGTGTTATCCAATAGTTTGCATATTCTATCCGCTCTTCCTGGGTCTCCAACCAGAAATACAGTCGGTGCATAATCACCTTTGCTCGCTTTTAGATGTATCGGCATCAAACCTCCTCAAATTATTACAAATTCCAAGTTACAAGAAACGAGTCACAAATCCCGAACAATCACCAAAATTCAATGAAATTGTACTTAACAGGATTAACGCGGAGTTCCACAAAAGACATACAATGATCAATTGTCTGATATTTCTTCTCCGGTAGGTTGTGATAATTGTTCGATATATCTTAACAGGGAATCACGATATTGTTCAAAATCAGCCAGGTATTTCTTAGCCACTGAGGGTGCTCGAGGGATATTGACCTTGAGCGGATTTATCGGCACACCATTTCTGTGCATCTCGAAATGAAGATGTGGTCCGGTTGAGAGTCCGGTTGAACCAACATAGCCTATTAGTTCACCCATCTTGACTTTCTTCCCTTTGTATAGACCCTTGACGAATCTCGAAAGGTGACCGTAACGCGTCTTGAAATTGTTTTTGTGTTTTATTTCGACAAGATTTCCGTAACCACCGCGCCATCCCTTATAAGTAACCACTCCATTGCCGATTGAGGATATCGGTGCACCAGTGGGTGCACAGTAATCTAAACCGTGGTGCGGTCGCCAGACTTTAAGAATCGGATGAAATCTGCGTTTTGAAAAATAGGAGCTAATATACGAGTATTTCAAAGGTGATTTTAATAGCGATTTACGGAGCGATTGCCCCTTCAAATTGTAATAATCCTCATGACCACTTGCGTCCATATAGTATATGCCAATGTATTGACCGATATCGCCGTTGTAACACGCTGCAAGTATATTCTGATATCCAATAAACTGTGAATCGCAAAAGGTCTTTTCCAATAACATGAAGAAAGAATCATTCCTCTGGGTTTCAGTAACGAAGTCTATTTCCCATGCAAAGACGTCAACGAACCTATATACCAAATTTGGGATTTCTCCTTGTTCTAAAAGAGCTTCATAAAGCGTTAATTGAATCGTTCCAGCAATAGAACACGCTACGGTATCGATGTACGGTAGTTTCATCGATACACATAGATGTTGACTTCCCCTTATGACATAGTATTCACGTGTAATACTGTGTTTGTAAGTGAGTTCTGAGAATAAACCGTCTTCAATGGTCAGGGTTATTGAATCACCAGGTATACAGTAGCGGAATGAAAACCCGGTATTCTTCATAGCCCTCAGTACTGCAGTAGTTGCTTGATGCGGAAGATCGCGGTGGAGAATATCCTCGAGAACTTCACCTTTCTTGACAACATAGCATATATCACTACGAACAACATGTTCGCGGACATCTTTCTTAGCCGGACATCCTAATATTAACACGACCAAGCATACAAGAACAAACAGGTGACTACATGTTCTCTTTGATGTATTTTTTGATCCAGGCATTTCTAATTGTGTTTTTATATGCCAGCGAATAACCCTCAATTGTCAGTCTGTTGATTTGTTTGAGCGAACTGAGTATCTTCTGCATATCTGAAAAGCCCCATATATCGAATTCAACTTGGATAAATCTCTTTTTAAATCGTGAGGCAATGTTTCCCGAAAACCCGATCCGGTTGACAAATTTTCGTAATTCATTAATCCTAAGTTTCGTTGTTAGAGCCAAATGGAGATGGGCGTAGTTCTGCAACACTGACCAATTAAAATTCGGGAAAATAGATATAATCCCCTTACGATTTTTTCTCGACCAGATCATCCGTGAGAGTTTAATGTCTTCCTCTGAAGTCGGGTTATTCACCATCGAGTCTATTTTCCCATAATTCAACCGACGTAACCGGTCAAATAATTGAACAATGAGTCGCCAGCCTTCCTGTATCATTATTTTTGGCACGCCTATATTATATTCATCGATCTTGTAGATTTCAGCATACTTGATGCCGGGTGTTTTGTTTATGATTTGATAGGTTTCTTTTAGTCTCTTCGTGTAAAATAATAGCGATATATTGGGACAGACACCGCGTGGAAACGTCAGATTCTCAACAACTTCTTCAAGGCAAGGGATTGAGCGTTCTGCTTTGAAATGAACGGTTGTCTCTGCAGCAATGCATCCCCAGTACCACTTACCACCCATTATGCGTGGCAGGAACAGCTTGATGCCGTAGCTCTCTATGAAACCAGTGTCTTCGAAGTTCTTGATACGGAGCAGGATTTCCTCTTCAGTAATCTGGAATTTGGCAATAATGTCATGGATGGGAATGACGCCGTGCAATTCAAGCAGGCGTATTATCTTAAGATCAATCGGATCGACTATCACAGTATCATTATAGGTTAAAAAATACTAAAGTCAACTATTTACCAATGCAAAACTGATTGAATATCT
>JAUWLY010000255.1 GCA_030613445.1 Candidatus Stahliibacteriota bacterium
TGTCAACTTACCGTATTGAAGCAGATGAAGGATCTGCCCCAAGTTTAGGCAGCCACTATTCATAGCCTATTCAACCTAAAACTATTGACTTTGGTCGGATTGTCTATTATAATTCTTTTATAATGGAGAAGTTGCCGACTATCATAATCAGCGTTGAAAAGGTTAAGAAGCTTGATAGTCTGCTAAGTACTTTCTGTGAAGAGGCAAATATAGTATGGGCGATTTTAGCTACGTCAACAGGTCAAATTCTCGTACAGAAAGGATTTGTCCGTTCCTTTGATGTATTAGCGATATCTGCGTTAGCCTGTGGGGTTTTTAGTTCGACACAGGAGTTAGCTCGGATAGTTGGGGAAAGGCATTTCAGCCAATTCCTTCAAGAAGGAAAAAAATTCAGCGTCTACTATATAGGGATTCACGAAGACTATTTGCTGGTCTCACTTTTTGACGACCGTACACTACCTGGGGTCGTTAAAGTGGCAAGTAAAGATTTTTCAGCAGGTGCAGAGGAGGTTCTGAAAAACGGGAAATGAAACGCCAACAGAGCTTTGAAAATTTCTATGTATATGAAGGCAATAAAGTTGCTTATCTTGCTGCCCAGAAAATCATTGAGTTCCCGGGTGAACTCTTCAATCCCTTATATGTATACTCAAATACTGGTTTGGGGAAGACTCATCTCTTCTTGGCAATACATGCTGAATTAAACAAGAAATCCCCGACGAAATTTTTCTCAGCGAAAGAATTCGAGAAAACTTTGGATGAAACAAGAGTCTTTGATTGTTCAGTTATTGTCGATGATATACATATGATATCAGAAACATATCACGATGCGCTTCTCGGCGCAATTGATGCGTCATTAACGAGTAACCAACAAATGTGCTTCTCTGGTAACGCGGCACCACGGGATTTAAAGAATTTTGATTCGCGACTACTCTCCCGATTTGAAGGCGGTCTTATCTGTGACATATTACAGCCAAAGGAAATGGCACTTATCGATGTGATCAAGAAGAAGTCTAGTGAGGCTGGGATTCTCTTGCCAGATGAGATTGCCTTGGAACTCGCCCAGATATCGACTGGTTCAATACGTACAATAGAGGGCATGATAAATCGCATAGTTGCATATTCATCACTCGGAAGTTTATCACTCGACCCGGATAGTGTTCGCATGATATTGAAGGATTTTTATCCCAAGGGTATTTATAGTCCGGTTTCTTCACTCCTTGAGGAGTTGAAGAAGAACGCGAGTGAAGTATTGGCTGATGTGTCTGAGAAACTCGATGTGCGTGAAGAGTATAAGGAGAAGATATACATTTGGGAGATGAAGGGGTTTGATACCACGAGTCTCAAACCTCTGTTGGAAGGTGATGTTAAGAAACTGAAAAGAGCATATGATGAATTCATAAAGAAGGTTGAAAGACTTATTGAACTTCAGAAGGAATTCGGTTCACTTGACGCCAACATTTTCCCTGATGAAGCTATGAAGATTGAATCAATGCTCTTTTCGCCAGAACACGTTGATGAGATCGAAGAACTGACTTCGAACATGAAACGAGATATTCAGGTTCCAAAAGGCAAGAAAGCCTTTGAAGACTACCTCGTTGGAGCCTGTAACAAGGATGCGGTTGCTTTATACAAAGAACAGGTTGTCAAGAACTTGGGCGAGAAGTTAAACCCCTTTATGGTATTCGGTAAAAAAGGGACCGGTCGAACAAGGTTTCTTGAAGAGGTAATGTTGGATCTGGAAATAGCCAATAAGGTTGTTTGTTTTGTTGATCTTGACGTTGAAGATTCAGTGTGTCGGTTTGAGAAGATAAACAGCGTTGATGTTCTGGTAATGGACAACTTCCATGATATTTTTTCTTTTAGCGAAGAACTTCGCAAGGAAATATTCGATGTTGTAAAGCTTTGCCTTGATTCTGCTAAAGCAGTGATATTGAGTTCCGCCACCTATCCAACTGACGCGATGTTGTCCGAAGATGAAAAGGCGATATTAGAACGTGGCATCGAGGTCGAGCTGAAAGAACCAAGTTCTGATATAGTAGAAGCCTATGTCAAGACAAAACTGGAGCATGGTAAGGCTGAATCTTTGATTGAAGAAGGGTTACCAGTGTTTACTTCTTTCTCCATGATCGACGATTTCCTTACAGAAATCGCAAAGGAAAGTATTGATTCAGTTACAGCTGTGCCTGCCAGCGAGGCAGTTGAGCCAGTTGAAACACCTGTTGAGCAGGAAATAGTGTCATTGGGTCTACCTGGAGAGACAGTTGAAACGGATGCGGTCTCTACTGAGCAGATTGAAGAGGTGATCACGTTGGGTCTGCCAGGTGAGGAGTTAACCAAAGAAGAAGTTAGTACGGATGATAAAGGCAAAGAAATCGCGGGCTTAGACGTCCCAGAAAAAACTGTTGAGGAAACATCAGTTGTGTCGTTAGGTCTGCCGGGCGAGGAAGCGATCAGCAAACAAGAGATCGAGCAAGACAGACGAGCAGAAGAACCTGAGGAAAAAGCTAAAGGTCCAGTTGTCAAAGGCGAGCCGCTCAAAGCTGTCAGAGAAGAGAGGTTCATAATAAAAGAGATCGATGGGGAGTTGATTGAAGATAATTACTAATAAGACGTGTAGAAATTATAAAAATTCCTACACAAATACTAAACTCGAAGCACTAAATTCTAAACCGAGCGAAGCGAGGTTTTTAGATGGCGATTAAGGGTTCATTATCAGAAGCATCACTACCTGATGTAATTCAACTGCTCACTTATTCGGGTAAATCTGGGTGTCTCTCGGTGACCGACGGTCGAAACTTCGGGAATATTTTCATCAAAGATGGTAGCATCATTTATGCCACGATATTAAATAAGAAACAGCGTCTCGGTGACATTCTGGTGTTGAAGAAGACGATTGACAATGAAACTTTGTCGCGTGCCTTAGAAGTACAAAAATCAGCAAAGAAAAAGAGACTGGGTGAAATACTCATTGAAATCGGCGCTTTGACAAAAGATGTATTAGAAAAGGAACTCAAAGGGCAGATTGAACAGACAATTTTCACTATGTTGACGTGGGAAACCGGATATTTTAATTTCGAGGCTGATCTGTTACCATCGCACGAGGAATATACAGTACAGCTATCATCTCAAGAACTTCTGCTCGAAGGAGCAAGGCAAATAGATGAATGGCGACAAATCGAAAATAAAATACCGTCTTTTGAAACCGTGTTAGTTTGTAAAGGAGAAAGTATCGACATACCCCTAACCACTGAGGAGAAGCAGGTCATTGAGTTGATTGATGGTTCGCGGAGTATCGACGATGTTTTGAAGTTATCGAAGTTTGATTTTTTTGAGACATGTCGAATAATTTATGGATTGCTTTCTGCTGCTTTATTGGAGAAACCAGAGAAACCGTTGCAGAGCAAGAAGACAACCGGAGACATATCAGAATATAAGAACCTTGGGTTCGCTTTTTACAAAACTGAGATGTTCGAAGAAGCTGAACGGGAATATAAAAAGGTTCTCGATATCGATGACAAGAACGCGGAAGCACTATTCTATCTTGGACTCATTGAATTAACTCATGGTGACTTCGCAGCTGCACGCGATAAGCTATTGAAAGCACTTGCTCAAGACATGCGGGCATCTGTGCTCACTAACCTGGGTTATGTATATCTGAAGTTGGAATTATATGATGAAGCAGTAGATTATTTGAATCAGGCGGTCGAGCTTGCACCAGAAAATATGAAAGTTAAGACCAACCTGGCGATAGCCTTCTATAAAAAAGGCGCTTTTGATAAAGCTAGTACGATTTTCAGGGACATCATTGATAAGACACCAGAAATTATCACTCCATATATTTATTTACCGTTGATCCATTTAAAGAAGGGAGCTAGTGAAGCATCGGCCCAATTGTTGAGTGACGCGATTGACCGATTTCCCAGATTCCCGATTTTCAAGAACAACCTTGCCGTACTCTACGAAAGCATTGATAAACCTGGAGATGCCGAAAAGCTCTATAGGCAAGCCCTTGAAACAAACCCCGGAGATGAAGTGGTGTGCCAAAATCTTGCTGACTTTTATTATGAGGCTCAGATTCTAGGTGCCGCCAAGGAATTGTATGAGAAGATACCAGATGAAAACAGAGATTGGCAGATCTTATTCAAACTGGGTAATATCTCATTGCGTCAGGGCAATTCGGGGAGCGCCATGGATTTTTGGCAACGAGCTCAGCAATTGAATCCGTCAGAAGAAATTATTGCACGTAACATCAAAGTGTTGAAGAAATCGGGTGGGAAATAGCTTTCAGGATCTGATCAGTTACATTGGGCAGAAGACCTCATTTAGGTGCCAGAATTACAAAGAAAAACCACTCAAACGACGTATCAGGGTCAGAATGAGGGCATTGAAGATCAAGGATTTTGTAGATTATGAAGCCTATCTGAGAGCTAATGATACTGAGCTGGGTAAATTGGTGGAAACGCTGACGATAAACCTCTCGTATTTTTTCCGAAACCTTGAGACTTTTTTCTTTTTGAAGGATTATGTATTCCCGGAGCTTAAAAAAAAGAAAGCCGATTTGGTTTTC
>JAUWLY010000068.1 GCA_030613445.1 Candidatus Stahliibacteriota bacterium
ACTAAAAAAGATAGAATCTTATCGTAATCTGCGATTGAACGGGTTATATCAGATACGATGATAACCAAGTCTCGCGGTTTGTTTTTCTGCAATAGTTCATTCAAACGAGGTTTTCCTATGGGGTTTAGGATGCTTTGCTCAAGGATTTCTTTTAAAGGTTTTACGTCGTGTCTTGAGCACTCCAATATCCCCAACATATTATGCTTTGACACCTCGTAATAAACAGTTTTTCCGCCAAAACCGAGCTCCATAGTCTATTTTATCTAAATATGGGTAAGTGTCAACCTCATCTCGTTGACTTACAGAAAATATAGAGTATAATATCGAGATGATTGACCTAAAACTGCTCAAAGATAACCCTGGTATTATCCGACAGGCTTTATTAGACCGCCACGAGAACATCGACCTCGATAAAATGATCGAACTCGACAAGCAAAGGCGTTCTTTACTAACTGAAATCCAAGAATTGAAACATCAGCGTAATGCTCTATCGGAAAAAGTGGGCAAACTCAAACGTGAAGGAAAAGAACCACAGGCGCTGATGAAACAAGCAAAAGACCTGGTTGAGAGCGTGAAAGAACTGGATAAAAGACAAAAAGAAGTCGACGATAAATTCTTTGAGGCGATCAAATGGATACCAAATATACCTCATGGATCAGTACCGGTTGGACAAGGCAGTGATGATAACAGGTTTATCCGCGGGCTTAAAAAACCCCCTGATTTTGACTTTGATGTACTTACGCATTGGGAGATCGCGGAAGCTCTCGATATCCTCGATTTTAAAAGAGCAGCTAAGGTTTCTGGCTCACGTTTTATTCTCTATAAAGGTATCGGTGCGAAATTAGAAAGGGCACTGATCAACTTTTTCCTCGATTTACATACTGTCCAGCACGGTTATACTGAAATAATGCCGCCGGTTTTGAATCCGACCAACTGCTTATACGGCACTGGTCAGCTACCAAAACTGGAAAGCGATATGTATAAGTGTCGTGACGACGGGTTTTACCTCTGTCCAACCGCGGAAGTACCGCTGACCAATATGCACCGCGATGAGATAATACCAGAAAAACAATTACCCCTGTATTATGCTGCATATACACCATGTTTCCGGCGCGAAGCAGGTTCCTATGGCAAGGATGTACGGGGCATCAAAAGGGTCCATCAATTCAATAAGGTTGAGCTTGTAAAATACACTGTCCCTGCAAATGGTTATGAGGAATTCGAGAAACTCCTGAGCGATGCAGAGCGAGCGGTTAAACTACTCGGTCTTCCCTATCGCATCATGCTATTGTGCACCGGTGATATGACCTTTGCCGCAGCCAAGACATACGATATCGAAATATATGCCGCCGGGATGAAAGAATGGCTTGAAGTATCTTCTGTGAGTATCTATGATCAGTATCAAGCACGTCGGGCAAATATTCGTTATCGCAGCACAAAAGGCAAAGTTGACTATGTCTGTACGATGAATGGTTCTGGTTTGGCAACACCAAGGGTTTACATTGCTCTGCTGGAGAATAATCAAACAAAAGACGGCCGCATAAGCATCCCACAAGTACTGCAGTCTTATATGGATGGTAAGGAGTATATTGAATGAGAAAAGAACAGATTGTTAAAGCGATAATAAAAACCGGTGCTATCCTCTATAACAAGGACTTAATTTACGCAACAAACGGCAATATAAGCGTGCGCAATGGTAAGGAAATTTATATAACAGCAACTGGTCTATGCAAACTTGACCTGAAACCGAAGGATATTCTAAACGTCAGTGCGAGCGGTAAAGTCGCCAAGGGTGCACCGTCTATTGAACTAAATATGCATCTCGGCATATACAAGAACAGAAAAGACATCAACGCGGTCATCCTTGCCCATCCTTTCTTCACGAATTTAATCGGCATCCAGCCAGGAGCCCTTAACCTCAGTGCCTTGCCAGACATGGAAAAACATCTAAAAGATGTTGATTTCATCCGCAGTGTCAAACCCGGGTCTGTAGAATTAGCCAAGGCAGTAACCGAAGCTATAAAGAAAACCGATATTATCGTTATCCATCGCTACGGCGCAGTTACTGTTGGCCATGACTTACCGGATGCACGATATAAACTCGAAAGATTGGAATATCTCGCGAAATTCCTGGTGTATAAACAAATCATATTCTGAATTGCTGTTTAATTAATTTGAGCATTTGATAGATTATATTAATAATTGGCTGACTCACGTACGTAATAACTACAGTGTCAATCCTCTGATCTTCGGTGCGATCTACTGCACGGGGATCATTCCATTCTGGCTCTCTGTGTACAAAATAGCTGCTGGTCTTAGGAGAAAAAACTTCAAGCAAGTTAAAATCTTTGCTATAGTATTGGCGATCGTTATAATAGCGCCTTTTACTTATGTTGCTGTGTGGGGACGTAACCTGCCTTTTTGGTTCTGGATCATCGCTGCAGCTCTTATTGCCTACAGTATATATTCAGTTTTCCGTAAATTAAAAGTTTCAAAACGATAATTATTGACACATAATATTGTTTGCCTAAACTATCGTGTAGTTTTTATATTTTGACTGTGGCGCCCGGTCGCCACAGTACTGGAAGGTGTGCGCGTCTTCAAGGTGAGGCAGTGGGTCTTGCTCAACCTTTTAAAATTTCTCTATCTTCAGTTTGATTATGAATCAAATTTCATGATCGACAGTACTACAACGCATCTTTTATCGATAAAAAATCACCGATCAGTTTTAGATATACAATCCTACTTTACCAAAATCATCTTATAAGTATCTTCTTTACCCTCGGCTTCGAGTCTCAAAAAGTAGACGCCATCGGCAATATTATTCCTATCCCAATTAATCGTTTTTACCCCAGCTGGTTGTACCTTATTGATCAACGTAGCAATTAATCTTCCAGTAACATCATATGCTTCGAGCAATACTTCACCAGAGATCGACGTTGTATAAGAGATCATGCCCTGTGAAGGATTCACAAAAGCGGCAAAACCAAAGGAAACGAGTTCATTGTTTACAGGTTTTTCTTGAATACCAGGAGGAGTAGAAATAGCTAATTTAACATAATTGCTTGTATTCTGCAGCGAACCAGTTGAGGCATTATCATCCCAGGCATAGGCACGCCTTGGTACTGCTTCAGCAGTACGGAATAGAGCAACATTGGAACCACCATCACCACGCCACCGTATTTCAAGGAGCAGATTATCTATATTATTATACGGAAAACTGATCTCCCAATCCATCCATACATTGGCAGAACCGCCAACCAAAAGACTCGGTACGTTCATCACTTCAACCGGCGAGTTACCAGCGTAATTAAGGTCAAAGGTAGAACTTAATTGCGTCACTCCTGTAGCGCAGCAGTACACTCGTACACTATCGTATGTTCCTACAGTATTGCTTGATGGCATAAATGAAAATGTGACAATGTCACCTGCGGTGTTTATCTCACTCTGTAGAAAGAGAACCTGAAATCTAGCGGCATTATAGCTGGCGCCCCAGAAAGGAATAACATTACCTATCACTGGTGTGCCAATGATTACTTCAACAGTATCACGGGATGCTGATCGGAAATCAGAAACAGATTGTGGAAAAAGATCTTTATCAAGTTGATGCGTTGGATCAACATCACCCTCAACTGCGTGAATAAAGCTCACCATACTGAATAATGCTATAAAAAATGACAGTACATGTTTCATACATACCTCCTTTTCCATATAATAACCGAATTTCCTGGTACTGTCAAGAATATTGTATCTAAATCGACGTATCTTGACATCAAGCCGTTTTTGAATAGTGTTAGATACAATGATGATCAAACAGAGTAATGAGGTTCCTGAAGAAACGTCGAGTCTAAAAGGGACCAAAGGTTGTACTCTGCGTTGGCTTATCGCTGAAAAAGATGGCGCTGAGCACTACGCCATGCGCTTGTTCGAACTCAAGCCAGGTGGATTAATACCTGTACATAGCCATGATGACACTGAACACGAAATATATATCATCGAAGGCACCGCAACCCTTGATGGTGATGAAAATAAAATCACGGTCAAAAAAGATGATGTTATTTTCGTGAAGCCCGGTGATAAACACAGTTTCATAAATAACTCAGACAAGCCCTTTAAATTCATTTGCGTCATACCGACTATTTGAAGAACACCGGATTATCAGAATATCAGGGCACCAGGTAATATACAATCTGATCTCCTGTTATCCTGATCACCTGATTCCCTAATTCCCCGTCATTGACTTTATTACGCAATTGACTAGACTATACTGTGTTTAGTCTCCTGAAAAAGCGGGGCATTACTTTCTTGGGTCTATCCAACACTATCTCACAACTGGGTGACCGTCTTACGCATATGGTGATCATTACCCTGATCGGTGTTATGTCACCTGGTCGAATTTCCGCATTCAGTGAATTTTCCGTTGCTTTCACCCTCCCGATAATCATTCTCGCTCCATTTGCCGGGGTCTTCATCGACCACTATAATAAGCAGACGATCATGCTCCGATGCCATCTCATTCAAGCCCTGTTGATCTTTCTGACCCCAACGCTGGTCATGTTAACTCACAGCACCCTACCTATCTGGATATTGGTTGTCCTTTTTTTCTCGCTTGACCTCTTCAATAATACGTCACGGAATGCACTTCTACCGGATCTCGTTGAATATGACGAATTGGTCCAGGCGAATTCGCTCATCATTACGCTGGCGCGGCTCGCGACTTTTATCGGTATGGTCGGTGGCGGCTATCTCGTCCATCTGGTCGGTTGGCGGATCGGTTTTTATATCGATGCCTCAACTCATTTTATCGCTGGTATTCTGGTGCTCGGCATGGGTGCCCGAATCCTCTTTGAACCCGCAAAGAAGTTTGAATTCTCTCTTTCCGGGGAGCTCAAGAAATCTCTTAACCGCTTCCTCCTGGATTTGAAAGAACTCGGTATTCTTCTTATCAAAGATCGCACTGTTGTCTTTGTCATGTTGTCGGTCTTCATATTACCTTTTGTCGCTGCTGTATCATATACCGTACTCATCTATTTGGTTCAACAAGAATTCGGCATGGGGACGATGGGTGTTGGTTGGCTTGGTGGTATTGCCGGTGTGGGTATGCTTATCGGCGGCCTGCTCATGGGCTTTCTTGGGAAAAGTGTCAATCGGGGGAAGATGATTATCTGCAGTATGGCAGTACTTGCGGTATTTTTTCTGATAGGATCGGTTCTTGTAAACGTTATTTTCCTCTATATTGTCTCACTAATTGCCGGCATAGTCTTTTCTATTATTGGGATATCACAGGATACGATCCTACAAGAAGATGTGCTTGCAGAAATACGGGGTCGGATTTTCGCCACCAAGGAATTTATCATCAATGTGACCTTTATACTCTGCGCTGTATTCATCGGTATCATCTCGAATAATCTGAAACCACCTACTATTATTTTTGGTATCGGTGTATTTCTCTGCCTGGTGACCGGCCTTGCCGTGCTCATATATCTCTCAATACCTGCCGATACCAGAACCAAACTTTGAACTATCGGGGTCAAATCCCTTCGATTCCTCAGGATTGCAGCTTGACTATTGACAATTATCGCCTGTTGACGCAGTTCTTTTCCCAGATATAATTCACTGAGCAAAGGAGTATCATGTCAAATGCAATAAGGTTCGGTGTTTCAATGGATCAATCTCTATTAAAGAATTTTGATGAACTCATCGCAAAAATAGGTTATACCAATCGCTCTGAAGCAATCCGTGACCTCATCAGGGAACGTCTTATCCAACAGGAATGGCAAGCAAGTGATCAAGAAACAGTTGGCACGATCACGCTTGTTTATGATCACGAAATACACGAATTGACTGAGACTCTAACTGCTTTGCAGCATAAGTATCACAAGCAGATTGTCTCAACTATGCACATTCATCTTGATGAACACAATTGTTTGGAAGTACTTATTGTTAGAGGTAAGGGAAATGTGATTAAGAAAATCGCCGATAAATTACAGAGCACAAAAGGCGTAAAGCACGGTAAACTCATTACCACCACAACCGGACAAAAAGTCCGTTAGGAGAGCTCTGAAGAAGTATTCATCGCTCTCTCGATTACCCCATAAGTGTAATAACTTACGGGGCATTTCAATAAATTCAATATCTTCGACAGGCATCGATGCAAGAAAGATTATCCCGATTTATCATTATTGGATTTACATATAGAAGAAATCGTGGATCCCGCCAAGTGGGACAGTGATATTACTTGACTTTGAAATTCCCCTAGATATAATCGAATATCTGTCCCTCCTGTTGATGGTGGCTACGGATAGGATGAGTTTCGTACGGGGCGTGGCGCAGTGGATTAGCGCGCCAGCTTGGGGTGCTGGAGGTCGTCCGTTCAAATCGGATCGCCCCGACTTATCCCCGCACCTATACATAGGTGTGGGGATAAATACTAAATACCAATCACTAAATACTAAACAAGCACGAAATTCCAAATTCAAATGTCAAAAACAACCCTTGAATAATTACTAAAAAGAAAAAAGGCAGGAAAATAGATGTTTTGGATTTTGAACATTAGGACTTCGAATTTGTTTAGGTACGGATTTTCCGCCCGAGGCGGATCAGCCTCAGGCTGAAGAAATTAGGATTTACTCAAATACTATTCAGTTAACGTAATCTCTCCTGCTTTCTGTAAGCCGTATTTTGTACATAACGGACCAATCAATTCATACACCACAGTGGTCGCGGTTATCGTCGTAAAGATCATCGTCCCGTACGCCGGATACAGTGCCTTAGCAGAAAGAGCCACGCCAAGAGCAACCCCTGCGGGGGGAACATGGCCCCACGCCAGGTACTTCCCAACACGCGGATCAACCCGACTAATTCGAGCGCCTACTGCAACACCGACGAACTTTCCGATAACCCTGGATACAATATAGAGCAACCCAACAATCCCAACCTGCGGGATCATGCCGATTTCAAGATTTGCGCCAACGAGAATAAAAAATGCCAAAAATAGAACCATATCAACCTTGCGCAACGATTCGAAATATGGCATACTTCTGTTTGATATATTGGCAATAACGACACCGCTGATCATGCTCGTCAAAAGTGGTGACAAATGCAATTGAATTGATAAACCAACGATAAAAAGAATAAAGCCATGGGTTATAATGAGCAATTCCTCTTTATTCCTCACGAACTTCGAGAAGTAGTGCAAACCAACCCCCAGTAGGCCACCGAGCACAACCGATAAAAGCACATGAGCAAGTGAACTCAGGATAGTAGTAAAATTGGCTGACCCGCTCGCCAAGGCACTGGCTAACATTATGCCAAATGCTGATAAGATCAGACACCAGGCATCATCGATTGCAACTACTCGCAAAAGCATTTCAGTAACCGTCCCTCGAGCACGATATTCCCTAATGATCATGACTGTAGCCGCCGGTGCGGTGGCAGCTGCAGCCGCGCCAAGCACAAAGGAAGGCTCTATCGCTGTATTTTTCAAGACTGCATAGGTGATCAGTACAAGTGTAACAAGGATCGAGGCAAAACTTGCTTCTAAGAGGGATATCCAGATCACTGGAGAACCTGATGCTTTAATGCTTTTTATCGTGAAATTTGCGCCGAGTGAAAATGCGATTATTCCTAAAACGAAGTTCGATATGAAATCAGAGAGCATCATTATCCTTACCGGTATGAGATTCAGTAAATTGGGTCCGATGAGAATGCCAACCAAAAGATATGTTGTTACCGCAGGAAAATGAATTCTACGCAACAACTTGGCGCCGAAATAACCAGTGATAATGATTAAAGCTAAACCAAGCGTGCTATTCAGTTGATGGAATCTCCCCAACTTTAATCAAACTAATTTTTGTAAGAAGTGGACCTACCAATTCAAAGATCACTGTTGTTGCTGCGATCACTGTGAATATGTAATTACCAAAATCAGGAAAAGTTGATTTGGCGACGAGTCCAATGCCAAGCGCGACACCAGCCTGCGGCGTCAGAGTCAACCCTATCCAATTCTCAATTGGCTTAGGTGCCTTGCTTATTCTCGCACCGAGTTTTGCACCGTACACTTTTCCGATGACACGAAAAATGATGTATAGCACACCCACAATACCCATTTTATAGAGAATTGTGAAGTCTAAATGTGCGCCGGCAAGAATGAAGAAAATCAAATAGAGCGGCGCATCAACGGTTCTTATAACCTCAAAGAATTTGTAATTCTCGCGCGCCAGATTGATCACAACAATACCCATCATCATTGAGGACAGCAAAATCGATACGTGTATAGCAATAGAGAATCCAACGTTCAATAATATCAAACCAAAAATATAGACCAAGAACTCCCCAGAAGTTTTAACAAAGCGCCTTAGAAAAGAGAAAAGGTAGCCAAATGACGCACCAATAATAAGGGCTCCAAATATCTCACCTATACCAGCAAAGACTATCGAGATCTGAAATACGTCCGCTCTCATGGCATTAGCAAACGCAATTGCCAAAGCAGCCAGCATAAGACACCAGGCATCATCAATGGCAACAACCTTGAGAAGCATTTCAGTAAAAAATCCACTGGCGCGATACTCACGGATGACCAAGACAGTCGCCGCAGGGGCAGTCGCCGCAGCAGCTGCGCCAAGCACAATTGCCGGATACATTGGTTGTCCAACAATGATCAGATAAGAAATAATTGCCCCCGAAACAAGCAGCCATGTTGCCACTGCTGCCGTAAGAGAAATCCACATTACTTGTTTCATGCCTTTCTTTATCTCTTCCAGTCGAAAATTCTCACCCAGGCTAAAAGCAATAACCCCTAATACCAAGTTTGAGAAGAAGTCAGATGCCGAGAATATCCCCTCGGTAACAAGATTCAGAACATGGGGACCGATCAAAATGCCGACGAGAAGAAATGCGGTGACACTGGGCAAGCGAGCGTATTTCAAAAGACGAGCGCCGATAAAACCGAGTATCAGTATTAAACCAGCACTCAGGAGTGTATTCACTTTTCTATGATGTCGTATTCTTTGAAGATATACACAAAAATATCAAGTAAAGATAACATACCGACCAATTTCTTGTCAGAAACAACGGGCAGCAATTCAATATTGTGCAGTCTCATCAAACGGCGAGCCTCTTTAACTGTGGTATCTTCCTTCACAGAAATAAAATTCGTATTGACGATATCATCAACGAGAATCAACATGCCCATTTCAGGAGATAATTCAAGATCTAAATCCTCATCATCAACGCTCTCAACAAAAGGCATTCTCTTTACGATTTCGCTGATTGACCTTGAGAATGGTCTAAAGATACTGCAGATACCACGGTAGTTGACAGTACCGAGCAGGGTATTCTCTTTATCAACAACTGGAAACATGTGTTGGTTAAGCTTCCTCATCAGCTTAATCAACTCAAGCAGAGTTGTTGAGGATTGCACGGAGATAATATCTCGATCCATCACCTCGGAAATTGGTAGGTTTTCAATCTTCATATTATATTATAGTCGCAATCCGACTTTTTTCAATAGAAACATGATATCAAGCCAGAACTACTTTGTCGCGTCCAGATAATTTCCCTTCGTACATTGCCTTATCTGCCTGACCGATCAAGTCGTCGCGGGTTTTTGCATCATCAGGATAAGTTGCAACGCCAAGCGTAATAGATATGTTGAATTTTTTGTTACTGAATGCATAAAAGGACTCCTGGCTGATTTCTTTTCTGATCCGCTCAGCGATAACCCGAGCAGTCTTCTTGTCAGTACGAGGAAGAATGACAATGTACTCATCTCCACCGTACCGTATCACTACATCCTCGTTTCTTACGACCCGCTTCATCCTTTCCCCGACATACCTTAGCGTTTCGCTGCCGACCAGGTGTCCATAATTATCATCCACGAGTTTAAAGAAATCAATATCAAGAAAGATCAGGGAAAGCACGACTTTCGCTGATTTTCGGCTATTCAAATAGCCATCAAGATACCTATTACAAAAACGTACATTGTATAGTTGTGTAAGGTCATCGATCAACGTGGCCTCTTCCATTTTACGGTACATGGTCGCATTTTGTAATGCAATGGTCACGTGAGCTACAAGATTCTCAAATTTCTCAAGGTCATCACGGGTGAACGGTTCACCACCAATCTTATTGACGACCTCAACGACGCCGATGATTTTTTCGCGACTCTGCATAGGAACACAAAGAATTGATTTCGTGATGAATTTCGTTTTCTTATCGACACCAGAGTAGAATCTTGGATCCTTGGATACATCAGGGACAATCAAAGACTGACCATACCGAGCGACCCAGCCAGCAACGCCCTGGCCAACCTTCAATCTCAGACCTAAAAGTTTCTTCCCGGCTTCACCCGCGACTGCTTCATATACTAGTTAGCTTTGTTCGTGGTCAAGGAGCAGTATTGACCAACCCTCATCTCTTATTAAATCTGCGGTTTTCTCCATTATGATATGGAGAATTTC
>JAUWLY010000029.1 GCA_030613445.1 Candidatus Stahliibacteriota bacterium
ATTTTCGAGTTCCGTAGATACCATTTCAAGGAATGATCTGACTTCATGGGGGTCGTAACCTCTCAGCGATTTCCGAAATTCCTGCTTGCGGATTTCTAAAGGGGTTATCGGCATTTTACCTCCTTGTTTAGACAGTTAAAATGGTTATTCATGCATAATCGCCCGGTTACCGCCTTCGCGTTTTGCCTGGTAAAGCGCGTTGTCCGCTTTCTTTATTAATTCGTATGTTCCACCTGCATCTTCAGGGAATCCCGCAATGCCAATTGAAATAGCAAGTTCTTTTACCTTCAGTTTATTTTTGAAGAAATCATGATGTTTTATGTACTTTAGGATACGTTCCGAAGTTTTTTTAGCGTGTGGCTTTTTAGTTTCAGGTAACAGAACTATGAATTCATCACCACCATAGCGGGCCACGACATCCACGCTGCGTACACTGCGCTCGAGAATATCGGCCAGATCTTCTAGTACGTGATCTCCAACCTGATGCCCGAATTCGTCATTGATTTTCTTGAACTGATCAATGTCAACAAACAGAATTGAAAGGCTGTGTTCATACCGTGAAGCTCGCTGCAGCTCTTTGCTAAGCTGGTTCTCAAAATACCGGCGATTGAATATGCCAGTTAAAGGATCAAGCCATATACGATGTTTGACGCGTGAATAGAAACAATTAGGTTTGAGTAGGTGTTCAACAAAAACATAAGGGTGTATCTTTAGGATATCGAGAAGTTGACTAGAGTTTATTGTATCGATTTTGTATTGGCAGAGCAAGAAAAGTCTCAAGTCAGGCTGGGTATTAAAATCATCCAGGATATCTTCGTATCCAAGATAGTCATTTGTGCTCTCAAGGAAGACGCGTAAACCTTGGTAGTTCTTTGGGAGCTTATCATACTCACTTTTTATCCAGGGGATAAAATCAGCTGCACCAATGCCTTTACTAATGGCGGTTATTTGCTTCTTGAACTTACGTTTCAAATATATACTGTCTTCTTCACCACCAACAAAAATACATTTCTCCTTACGTTCGTTACCTTCAGTTATGAGTGGTACGATGTTCTCGAGAAGCTGTTTACTTCCTCGATACAGATAAAGCGCGTGAACTGGTAGTTCAAGCTCAATACCTTCATACCCTAGCTTTATGTATCTATTCATTTCATGCTCTCCGTTGGCCTATTATTGTCTCAAGGGCATCAAGCGCCCCGGTCATTTTATTGATATCATAATTTCCCATATGGCCAATCCTGATTATCCTACCCTTCAGATCAGCTTGGCCGTCGGCAAATAGGATGCCGTGCTTTTCTTTCAGTTCATTTATAAGCTCAGTGCTGTTGTTTTTCGGGACTTTTATGACGGTGAGTGCGTTTGATGGATGTTCAGGGAGTAGATCTAAACCCATATTGCCGATGCGTTCGCGGACGTATTTTGCCAGCTTCTCATGATGCTCGAAAACTTCTCCAACCCCTCTTTTTGAAATGTTATCAAGGCCAGTTTTTAGCCCGTATAGCACGTTTATCGCTGGGGTCCACGGCGTTTGGTTCTTAACCCGGAATTTTTCATAGATATTGAGGTCAAAATAATAGCTGGGCAGGTCAGACTCTTTCATTTTCTCAAAAGCCCGGTCATTGACCGAGACAAAGGATACTCCGGGTGGTGACATCAATGCTTTTTGCGAAGCCCCAACTAAGACATCGATATGCCAGTCGTCTTGCCGGCACAGATCAGCACCGATGCCCGCAACACCGTCTATAACAAGATACGAACCGTGGTTTCTTACAACCTCACCGAGCGCTTTGATATCGTTTAGGGCGCCGGTCGATGTTTCGGTAAGAGTTGTAAAGACAACGGTTGGTTTATTTTTTTCTTTCAATATCTCTTGAATTGTTGAAGCTTCGATTGATTTTCCATAGTCTACTTTGGTAATAATTGGGTTCGTATGATAACCTTCACAAATTTCGAGCCAGCGCTCCCCAAATTTACCGCAGATAGCGACAATTGGTTGGTCAAGGCTTGATAAAATATTGCTACATGCTGCTTCCATTGCACCGGTACCGGATGCAGAGAAGAAAAATATTCTACCTTTGGTAGACAGTATCATTTTCAGACATTCCGCAATTTCACCAAGCATTTTGGTGAATTTTTCCTCACGATGATAGATAAGAGGTTTTGAAATTTCTTTTATTACCTCGTCAGGTATGTCAACCGGTCCAGGTGTAAAAAGCGTATAGCTACTCAATTTTGCTCCTGCAATTTTGGCAAAAGGTCTGTTCTTTTTCGTCCGTGTCTCTTACTGTATTGGAAAAGTGCATAATGCACTTATTATTGGTACAGTGGACAAGACCAAAAAGGTGACCTATTTCGTGGACAATCTCTTTGGAAATGCGCTCTATTGTATTGTCACCATTGAGACGATAAGTCGAGACGATCGCGGTTCTTCGTATGGGGTTGGCTAAACCGAATATGAAGTTCATGTTTTGCACATATATGTCAACGTTCACCAAACAGAGCTTATGCTCGATATCCTTATCTTTCTTGCTTGCGACATCATCTAGAATGACCGCTGCATTATACTGCTGTCTTAATGGGTTGTATGAGCTTTTCAGTAAAGTGATATACCCTTGATCCTGCGCCACGAGGCCGAAAGTATCTTTGATCACGTCTTGTGCTAGGGAAAAAATGTTTAATGTCTCTTGCTGATAGACTCTGATCATTTTTTCTCGTTTAGCTTCTTTATAAAGGGAGCAAAGAGATCGATCGGCACCGGGAAAATGGTTGTAGAGTTTTTCTCGGTAGCTATTTCACCGAGGGTCTGTAAGAAGCGCAGTTGTATACCGACAGGGGTTTCGCTGATGACCTTTGCCGCTTTGTTTATATTATCTGCAGCCTGGAGTTCGCCTTGAGCGTGGATAACTTTTGCTCGTCTTTCTCTTTCAGCTTCCGCCTGGCGGGCGATTGCTCGCTGCATCTCTTGCGGGATATCGACATGCTTGATCTCTACAGCTGAGACTTTGATGCCCCAGGGATCGGTTGATTGATCAATGATTTTCTGCAACCGCTGATTGAGTTTTTCTCTTTTGGTGAGGATATCGTCGAATTCATACTCGCCGAGTACACTACGTAGTGTAGTTTGCGCAAGCTGACTTGTAGCGTACAGGTAATCTTCAATCTCAAGGATCGCTTTTGCCGGTTCAAAAACCCGAAAATAGGCGACCGCATTGACCTTTATCGATATATTATCCCTGGTTATGACATCTTGTGGTGGTATATCCATGGCAACGACCCTCAGCGGAACTCTAACCATTTTATCAATACCTGGCCAGAGGATAAACAGACCAGGTCCCTTGACCTTCAAGAATCTGCCGAGTCTGAAGACAACTGCTCTTTCATACTCTCTCAATATCCTAATTGCACTGACGACAATTAAGACAAGAACAATAATAAGTATTCCAGTAAATCCCATATATTCCTCCTTATAGTATAATATTCTATGTATATAAAGCAGAAAGTCAATACTAGTGCCCTTTCAAATAGGTGACAGGCGTATCTTCATTGCATAATGAGGTATCGTTGCGTTGACAAAAGGGGTTTTCTGAATACATTAGAATATGGGTTTATTAATACTATTTCTTGCCTTGCATACTGATTTTAAAGGTGTTTGGGTTCCGCGCTGGTCAATTCAAGATAGAAGCGCTATTTTTGACCACTTAGATGGACGATTCAATCATATTTTTCTCCAGATCTTTGCCCTGGGTGAGGCTTATTATCCATCAACGTATGTGCCCAGTAAAATGCAATCGGATAGATGGCTAATAGAATTCCTGAATGAAGCACACCGCCGGAACATCAAAGTGTCGGCATGGATCAATGTGTTTTATTCGTGGGGCTTTGCACCAAAGACCATGAATAGTAAGCATCCTATTGACCGACAACCAAATTGGTATGTACGCGACCAGAATGACCGGTCAATTGTTGATTACACGGTTGAAGAACTAAAAGACATAGGTACTGAAGGTTATTATCTGACACCGGCAAATCCACAAGTACAATCCTATATCATCGACATCGCGCAGGAAATCATTAGAAAGTATGATTTTGACGGGATTCATTTCGACTATATACGCTATCCAACATCCAACTTTGTTTATGATGTAAGTCTGCGCAGCAAATTCATGAGAAAGTACTATGTGGATCCACTTGATTTGATCAGCAAAGACGAACTGAAGGCAAGGTACGGTCTTTGGGGATGTGACGATCTAGCCAAGCAATGGCGCGAGTTCGCAGCAGCTGATCTTACTGCTTTTGCAAAACAAATAAAAGATGCGTTGAAAAAGGAACGACCTAAGATACTGATTTCCGCAGCAGTCAAACCTGACTATTTAAGTGCACGCTATGAACATCATCAGGATTGGTTAGACTGGCTAAATGCGGGATATGTGGATTTTGTTTGCCTGATGGCTTATGGTAAATACATAAAGAAAAACCTGAACAGGGTTCTGAAAGCAGTGGATGATCCCTACCGCGTGACCGTTGGTTTGGGACTGTATGTTTTATCGCCTGATGAGATAAGCAGACAGGTTGAAATAGTAAAATCTAAAGCCTTTTCCGGGGTCGTTTTTTTCTCCTATGATCAACTCAAAGAGAACAAAGCATACTTGGATGCATTGAGTCATTAAGTTATTGAAATAAGTATGGGAGTATCCGAGTAACGGTGTAACGGAGATTTTTTTAATGACTTAATGACTATTATTTGCAGTTTTTCGCTTTACGTTCTACTCATTACGCCTTACGCTTGAGTTTCTATAAATCACAAATCAATAAAGGACATTTAGAACGTTAATCCATTTACTCTGGTCCCGTAGATTTCAATATTCCGTTTATGCAATCAACGAGGTCCGTTGTAGTGGTTTCTTTGGTTCATTTAGGTGTTTGCATTTTCACCGTTACTCGGTTATTCCGATACACCGTAACCCATGGTATCTTGACACAGGTTGTGTTTCGTGTAGAATAAATACAATGGAGAAGATATTGCTTCTCATGGGAACCAACCTTGGTGACCTGGAAACTAACCTCACGAATGCCTTGAATGAGTTGGAAAACAATGAGATAAAGGTATTGAAAAAGTCCAGGATTTACCGGACTAAACCCTGGGGTAGGATCAATCAACCGGATTTCTTGAATATGGGGTTAGAAGTGAGGTGTGATCATAAACCTTTGGATTTAATCCGATTACTTAAGCAAATTGAGGCAAAAGTGGGCAGAAAACCGAGTGGTATTAGATGGGGACCAAGGATAATTGATATCGATATTATATTCTACGGCACTCAGATTGTTAAGACCAGAGACTTAACAATACCCCATGCGAGCTTTTTCGAGCGTCCTTTTGCCATAGAGATCCTTGCTGAAATTGCGCCGGATTTTGTGCCGCCTTGTTATGATAAAAAATTAAAGGATTGCTTAAGTGGAGTTGAGCATGAAGGATCTGAGATTTATTACGGTTGAAGGCGTCATCGGTGCAGGTAAGACGTCATTAGTTAAGATCCTCGCCAAGCGGTTTCACGCTGGTATGATCCTTGAGAAATTTGAGGATAATCCATTTCTTGAGAATTTTTATTCAGATCCTGTGAAACATGCATTTCATACTCAACTCTATTTCTTGATGTCACGGTATCGTCAGCAAAGGCAAATATCCCAAATTGACCTTTTCGCATCCCGGATCATTTCCGACTACTTTTTTGAAAAAGACCGTATTTTCGCTGAGATAAATTTGAATGAAGAAGAATTTGCTTTATACGATAAAATATATGGCCTAATCGAACGAGATGTACCAAAACCTGATCTCGTCATCTATCTTCAGGCTTCAGTAGAATTTCTTTACAAGCGGATAAGACAGCGTGACCGCAATTTTGAGAACAATATCGACTTCGGCTATATTGAACAGTTGTGTGAGGCGTACAACGCCTTTTTCTTTCATTACAAGACTTCGCCGCTGCTTATCGTTGATATCAAGGGCTTTGACTTTACTGGAAATTCCAAGGACCTTGATCTCATTTGTGACGAAGTGAAAAACTTGAAAGAACGACGCAGGATTCTTTCCCGACAATGGTGACAATAAAAACATTAGCTTCTATGAGACAGAAGCAGGAGAAGATTGTTTGTCTTACTGCTTATGATTATCCAACCGCACGCATCCTTGATAAAACAGGTATTGATGTCATCCTGGTCGGTGATTCTGCAGCCAATGTTTTTGCTGGCGAAAAAAATACATTACCGATCACCATGGAAGAAATGTTATATCATACACGAATTGTGAGCCGAGCTGTGAAGAATGCTCTGGTCATTGCAGATATGCCATTTTTATCTTATCAAACATCGATCCAGGATGCAGTATATAATGCGGGAAGGTTTTTGAAAATCGGTGCAGCTGGTGTTAAGCTTGAAGGTGGTGCACCAATCCTTGATGCGATCAAGCGACTTGTTGCACTCGGCATTCCAGTAATGGGACATCTTGGTTTGACACCTCAATCTATTCACGAATTGGGTGGCTATAAATTACAGGGTAGCACAGAAGAAAGTGGAGCCATCCTGCTTGCCGATGCTAAGTCGCTTGAGATGGCTGGCTGTTTTGCTGTGGTCCTTGAAAAGATACCAGCTAGCCTGGCAAAGGAGATCACGGCAAGCATTTCCATACCGACCATTGGTATTGGCGCAGGCTCTTTTTGTGATGGCCAAATTCTCGTTTTGCACGACATGATCGGTTTGTTTGACGGTTTTTCACCTAAGTTTGTCAAGCAGTATGCACATGTTGGTGAAGCGATACGTCAGGCAGTCGAGCAGTATCGGGATGAAGTAAGAAAGGGCATTTATCCGGACAGCGCTCATTCTTTTGATTGAATTTTGAGTATTATGCCTATCAAAGACGACAAAAAAGATCTATCTGGCAACGAGAGCCAGTATATCCAAGAGCTGAAAGCGCAAGTCAAACGATGTGCTGAAGAGCTTAGGAGATCAAAAGAGCGTTTAGAGCAGGAAGCACAAGAGCGTAAACTTACGGAGCAAGCCTTAAGGACTGCAGAGCAGGAAAAAACAGCTATGCTTGATAGTATGGCTGAGCACGTTATCTTTCACGATAAAAATATGAAAATCGTGTGGGTAAATCGAGCCGCTGCTAAATCGGTCGGTATGACAACCGAAGAATTGGTCGGCATGAATTGCTATGAAGTCTGGCAAAAAAGAGATACAATATGTGAAGGGTGTCCAGTTATCAAAGCCCTGGAAACCGGTATACCCCATGATAACGAAATGATGACACCGGATGGTCGATCTTGGTTCTTACGTGGCTATCCAGTGAAGGATGACAAAGGCGAAGTCATCGGTGCAGTTGAAGTGACCATGGATTTGACCGTTTTCAAACAAGCTGAACAAGCCTTGAGAGAATCAGAAAGAAAAATAAGAACGGTTTTTGATTCTACGAATGATGCGATTATTATTTATGATCTGGAAGGGCATATTCTAGAAGTCAATAAAACAGCGTGCGATCGGCTCGGTTACACGCGAGATGAATTCTTGAACATGACCGCAATGAACATAGCTTCGCCGGTGTATGCAAAGCTGGTCCTAAAGCGGATTGAGGAGTTAAAGGCAAAAAAGCAGCACTTTTTTGAGACTGCCCATGTGACAAAAGACGGCAAAATCATCCCGGTTGAATTAAACAGCCGGGTCATTGAATTTGATGGCAAACCCGCGATTCTCAATGTCGCCAGAGATACGACTCAACGTAAGCGCGCTGAAGTTGCACGGCAGGAAAGTGAAGAGATGTACAGAACTCTGGTCGAGACACTACCTGAAGCAGTTATCATCAGCGATTTAGAAGGGAAGATAATTCACCTATCAAACCAGACCCTTGAACTGACCGGGTATGCTAAGGAAGATGATATTATTGGAAAAGACGCTTTTGATTTCATCCACCCTGATGACCAGCACAAGGCGCAAGAGAATTTGCAGAAAACACTCGAACAAGGTCATATTGAGGCTGAATACCGATTATTGAAGGCAGACGGCACCTTTTACATAGGTGAGTTTAACGCCACCGTAATCAAGGATGCCCAAGGTAAACCAAAAGCATTCCTTGCTTCGATCCGGGATATTTCAAACAAGAAGAAGGTAGAAGAAGCTCTAAAGCAAAGTGAAATTCGTTACAAGTCACTTTTTGACCGAAGCCTATTGTGTATTTATATACATGATTTTGAAGGTAAGTTTCTTGATGCTAATGATGCCGCGCTAGATATCTTGGGGTACAAACGTGAAGAAATACCCAATATTAATCTCGCAACATTGCTTGATGCTGACCAATTATCCAAGGCGTACGGTGTGATTGAAGAAATCAAGAATATCGGGTTTCAGAAAAAATCGATTGAATATCGGTTGTTGCGCAAAGATGGCGATTTTGTCTGGGTCGAGGCTGAGGGTACACTATTACATAAAGATGGTAAGCCTTTTGCCATACAAGGAATTGCGCGTGACATCACAAAACGCGTCATTACTCTTGAGGCACTGCGTGAAAGTGAGCAGAAATACAAAACACTTACAGAAAATATGAATGTCGGTATCTACAGAAACACAATTGGTCCGACCGGTGAATTCATTGAAGCGAATCCAGCGATTGTGAAGATGTTCGGACACGAAAGCAAGGATGCATTTCTGTCCATCGATGTGGCAGAGCTGTACCAGAACCCTGATGACCGGAAGAAGTTCAATGAAAAAATGCTCGTTTACGGATATGTCAAGGATGAAATCCTGCTATTGAAAAGAAAGAATGGATCGCCTTTCTTTGCTTCTGTTTCTGCCGTTGCGGTCAAGGATGAACAGGGTAATGTTCAATACTATGACGGTATGATAGAGGACATTACCGAGCGTATACAGGCTGAACAGGAATTGAAAAAGAGTTATCAGAAGTTGAAAGACGTACTCAATGGTACAGTGAACGCGCTTGCTTCGACAAGCGAGCAAAGAGATCCATTTACGTTTGGTCATCAGCATAGAGTTAGGCAACTTGCCCTTGTTATTGCTGAGGAGATGGGGCTTGTGTCTGACCAGATCGACGGCATCAGAGTTGCTTGTATTGTCCATGACATAGGCAAGATCCATGTTCCTGCGGAGATACTGAATAAACCAATTTCATTGAATGATATTGAGATGGCTTTAGTGAAAACCCATTGTCAAGCTGGCTACGAAATTCTGAAAACCATAAAGTTTCCCTGGGATGTTGCTGAAATGGTGCTCCAACATCATGAACGGATCAATGGCTCTGGGTATCCGCGTGGATTAACCGGCGATAAAATGCTTTTGGAATCAAAAATACTCGCCGTTGCCGATGTTGTTGAAGCCATGGTTTCGCATCGTCCTTATCGAGCAGCACACAGTCTAGATAAGGCGCTGGCGGAGATCTCAACAAATCGGGGCGTACTTTTTGATGCGCGGGTTGTGGATACATGTTTGAGCCTTTTCAATCGGGGTTTTCAATTTAAATAAATTACAGAAGAGGGTGTGTTAACTATGACATAACCAATGAAAGAAACAAAGGTAAGAAAAAGAGATGTTCCAAACTACACGATAGACCAATCAATCTACACTCAGTTTGACCAAAGAAAAACAGTATTTGGGCGTATCCTTTATGACAAGGCGGCACCGTTTTATAAGAAGGATATGTATGAGAAGTCGGCGGAGATCATTGGCGGTGACCAAGAGGGGTATTCACGGATTTCATTTGCTCGTACGCTGGCAGGATGGAGTGTATATGATTACTTTCACGGAGCATTTTCATGGAAGCAATTGCACGACCCGAATAGTATCATGTCCAAACCAAAGTTGGGCAAGTATCCGATACTCGATAAATCTGGGATGAGCAAGCAGGTCAAAGAGATTGCGCGTATGTACGGTGCCAGCCGAGTCGGCATATGCCGTTTGAATAAACGATGGCTATACTCCTGTGATATGCAGGGGAATAAGGTCACAATCCCTGATGAATACGAGTATGCTATCGTCATGGCTATTGCCATGGATGAAGAAGCTATTGCCAAAAGCCCGTCTTTTGTTGCATGTGCGGAGACCGCATTGGGTTACTCGCACATGGCATTCTGTATCGCATGTCTGGCTGAATTCATAAGACAGCTTGGTTACCAGGCAATCCCAATGGGTAATGATACTGGCTTGAGCATACCATTAGCCATTGATGCTGGATTGGGTGAATTGGGCAGGCTGGGGCTTTTGATTACTCCAGAATATGGCCCTTGTGTGCGGCTGTGCAAGGTGATAACAGATATGCCGCTGGTGCCGGATAAATCTATTTGCTTCGGTGTCACGGACTTTTGCAAGCAGTGCAATCGCTGCGTTATAGCCTGCGAGGCAGATGCTATACAGGCAAAAAGAGAACCATCATTTGATGTGGCATGTCCCTCGAACAATAAGGGTATTTTACACTGGGCAGTTGACCATGACAAATGCTATCAATTCTGGGTTGACAATGGAGGTGATTGTTCTAACTGTATCGCAGCGTGTCCATTTGATCGACGTAAGGGAACAACTTTCCCTAATAAACAGGGACCATGAACTTACCAATATTCTGGATTGCTATATTTGTTATTAGTCTTTGCGTTTTGATCCGGGCTGCAGACTATTTTACGGGCGCTGCTGAAAGGATAGGCTTGTCCTTTGGTATCCCTGATTTTATTGTTGGTGTTACCATTATAGCTATAGGGACTTCTTTACCAGAGATTATATCATCTATTTTTGCAGTGCTAAGAAACTCTTCAGAAATAGTGATCGGAAATGTGATCGGTTCAAATATAACAAACATATTTTTGGTTGTTGGTATCACCGCGATAATTGGTAAAAAATTGAAGATTACTTATGAACTTGTTCACATTGATTTACCTTTATTAATGGGTTCTGCACTTTTCTTGACCCTAACTATCTGGGACGGTAAATTCACTTTGTTCGAAGCACTTCTGTGTCTTGCAGGTGTTGTTGTTTACTTGCTCCATGCAGTAACCAGTGAGAGGGGGTACATAGACAGTAAAAAGAAGGCAACTTTTAAGAAAGAAAGGCAAAGAGAAAAAATTGGTTGGAGGACATTTGTTATTCTTATTATAAGTGCTCTTTTTATCTGTCTTGGTGGACGATACACGATCGAAGCTGTCATTAGATTGTCAGTGATATTGAACATCGGCAAGGAAATAATCGCAGCTAGTGCAGTTGCATTCGGGACATCATTACCTGAGTTGGTGGTAAGTATTACTGCTGCAAAAAAAGGAAAGCCTGAGATTGCTATAGGAAATGTGCTTGGGTCAAATATATTTAATGCTCTTGCCATTATGGGGATACCTGCTTTAATAGGAACTTTAACCATACCACAAAATATACTTACCTTTGGTTTACCGATTATGCTGATTGCATCATTACTCTTCTTTTTTATGGCTCAGGATAAGGAGATTACCCAATGGGAAGGTTGGTTACTCCTTATATTCTACATTTTCTATATTGCCGGTTTATTCAAGATAAACTAAAAAAATGCCATCAGAAAACGCTGCTGATAGCTTCATTACAGCATTGACTTTCAAACTTACCGTGGTATAATTCCCCATGGTCAAATACACAAAACAACATGCCAGAGCAGGTTTGAAAGCCAAGTTGCCAAAATTGCAGGTTTTGCCAAATCAATTTAAAAGCTATAAGATTACAATTGCCATACCTGAATACACATCATTGTGCCCGAAAACAGGGCTGCCTGATGCCGGTTTGATTACGATTGAATATGAACCAGACAAGTATTTTGTAGAATTGAAATCATTGAAACTGTATATTTTAGCCTATCGAAACCTTGGTATTTTCTACGAGAATGCAGTCAACCGTATCCTAAAGGATTTTGTCAAAGCAGTAAAGCCTCGATGGGTAATTGTGCGTGGTGCATTTAATCCGCGTGGTGGCATGACTTCAGTCATCGAAGCCAAATACGGTAAACCCAGAAAAAGCGAACCAATCTTTTGAGGGAATATCCTTCTGAGAAACATGTAGTAGTAGATAGTGGCGTTGAAACAACATAATCGTGTGTTGAATTCAGGACCCCACGTTTTTTCTTACATGAAAAAAAGGAGGCGAATTATGGTTAGAAGAATTGGCTTTTTATTGAGCATTATGGTCATTGGATTTTGCCTTGTAGGGTGTCTCGGGATTAGTGGTTCTGAGAATATCAATGATATTATAACCTTACTCAAAGCAAAGGTTGGAGAAAATGTGATCATGGCTCATATCGCAAACAAAGGTATGAGTTTTGATCTGTCAACCCAGGGTATTGTTAAACTCAAGAAAGCTGGTGCGAGCGACGATTTACTTTCATATATGATCGGAAAAGCAACTGGCGAGTTTCCTTTTGAACTTGGTGAAGAATTTATGGTCCACAGTCCTGCAACCTACGAGCACCTTACTATCTATCCGGTTTTCAGGAAAACATCACTAGAAATAGGCGATTATATTACTTTGGATAAGGCACAAAAGAACAAAGTCGTGATCATTTCTGAATTATCGAGTGCATCAGTACCAACCGTATTGATAAAGAATACCGGGGTTAAGGCAATCTTCATTATGGCTGGTGAGATCATCATCGGCGGTAAACAGGATAGAATGGTTTCGTTCGATATCCTCATCCCCGGTGGCAAGCAAGTAAGGGTTGAGGTTAAGTGCGTGGAACACGGCAGGTGGCACGGTAAATCTGTTGAATTTATGTCTGGTGGTGCCGTAGGCAGTAAAGGCGTTAGAACTGCCCTGCAGTTCAAGGATCAAGGTGAAGTCTGGGACGAGGTCAGCAAGAAGTGTGCCGAGATCAATATTTCATCTCAAAGCGGAACTTATGGTGCTATACTTTCAAGTGAGGAAGTGGAAAGAAAGAGCAAGCCATTCCTTGATGCGATGAGCCAGGGTATGAAAGGTGATGGAATAGTGGGTATGATCATGGCGCTAAACGGCGAAGTCGTATGCGTTGATATCTTTGCAAATCCAAAATTCTTTGTTGAAATCAAAGAGAAATTACTGAAGGCATATGTGCTTGATGCCATAAGTACCGAAGAGACAAGCACAAAGCTCGCTGGAAAACAGGAAATCATTGCTTTCTTTGATGAGCTCAAAGATGCAAAGACTGCTGAGCTCAAGAAATACGATGCAAACTGTAATACCGAGCTGGAATCTGATGTACTTATCGGTAATGAATCGCGCGATAAAGATGGAAGATTGCAGCATCTTAACCTTTATCGGAAATAAAGAGGGTTGTGAATAATGGGCTATGAAAATCTAAGGTCGCCAGATAAAATGCTCAAGGTCAAGACAACCAGATTCATCAAAGGAAATGCCTTCATCTTCGAGCAAATGCTTTTGCAGTTCATAGCCATGTTTATGCTTGAGCGCAATGCAGCCTTTGCTATTTATTACTCTATGCCAGGGCAGGTTCTCTTTGGACGAAGATGAGTGAAGAATGTAAGCAACCTGGCGTGCACTATGCGGGTTGCCAGCGAGCTTTGCTATCTGTCCATAAGTTGTTACCTGCCCTTTAGGTATTCTTCTGATTACCTCAATAACGCTTTGGTAAAATGATCTTTGCATTTCGATATTACGGGAGTATATCGATTGCAAATTAGCTGTCAAGAAGCGATTGAGAGAGCTCTGAAAAAGTATTTACCATTCTCTTGACATGAGCAGGAAAAAGAGTTAAATTTGTATATAGCATAGGAGATTGTATGAAGAAAACATTATCCGCATTGATCAGTAGTTGTATAATATTGGCATTTGTTATACCATGCTGGGCTGAAGATTTCAGCTCGCCCAGAGCAACACTTGAAACATTGTTTCAAGCAATCCGCGATCGTGATAAAGAACTCTGTGCCGCATGCGTTAGTGAAGAGTTACGTCAAGAGATGCTTGAGAACTGGGATGAATCTGATCTGCCTGATGAATTCGAATATGAAATATTAGAAGAGGAGATCGGTGAATCCGAGGCTGTAGTTAAGATCAAAATGATTAGTGATGAATACGGTGAGGAAGAGGATGAGCTATGGTTAATAAAAGAGGCTGATGGCTGGAAGATCACCATGGATACATACGATGATTATGAGGATATCGATACTTGTAGCGAATGGTGAGTAGGGCAGAACGCGCCTAGCGCGTAGGAGATAATATGACAACATATATACTGGCAACAAGACTTTCACCTGAATTGACCAAAGATGTAAAAAGACGTGCTGAGATAGGTCGAAAATGGCTTGAGAAGGTAAAGAAAAATTGTCCAGAGGTTAAATTTCTTGCCCATTATGCACTCTTGGGCCCCTATGATTTTCTTGATATATATGAGGCGCCTGATGAACAATCAGCAGCGAGGGTTTCTATGATCAGCTTATCGGGCGGAGCGGTTGCCGCTGAGTCGTGGACTGCTATTCCCTATAAGAACTTTCTTGAGCTTATTGAAGATTTGTAGAGTCGGTTCTGACTCAATAAATTGAGGAAGAAGGTCTATTTTTTCTTGAATAAACCAAAAAGACCGCCACGTTCTTTTTCATCTTCTTTCTTTTCTTCCGTCTTTTCAACTGGTTTCAGAGTCTCGGTTTTCTGAACGATCTTAACCAATCCCGAAGAGCTCCGCCCATATAGGATACGTGCGGTTTCGAATTCTGAAACACTTGCTTTTGACGCGATATCTTTGATAACCCGTGATCCATCAACAAATGACAGAATTTTCCATTCTTCGGGTTTTAGAT
>JAUWLY010000030.1 GCA_030613445.1 Candidatus Stahliibacteriota bacterium
CCTGCTCCTCGGCGGCGAATACGACGTGAGCGAGAAAAAGGCAACTGAATCACTCCGCAAATGGGACATATTGGCAACCAGGCTACTGTACATTGACGGCAAGTATATTCTGAACGGCTGCTCGTACCCTTTCCCGGTAAATCAAAAACGCGAGATTGTTGAATCGGCAGGGAATGCCTTAAAAGCATTCAAAAAGGAGTTCCCGGGTGCGAAAATGAAAGACATGCTCAAAATGACCAGTATGTTCAATGCCTTATGGTATCGAAATGCACGTGAACCCGTAAAGCCGATATTGATAACTACAGATCGAGAACCATTTGTTTTTTCACGGGCAGTCTTTGAGATCAAAGATAAAAAACTGGTTATTGAAAGATTAAAAAAAGTGCGCTTACTCAAACAAACCACGAACAATGAATTCATCTGGGAAAAAAGGCGCGATAAAGAAAGCTTAACACTATTGGGCACAATAAGAATAAAAGGGAAGTGTTTGACCATTGAATGCAAGTCCAGGGAACGGTTAAAGCGTGGTAAAAGAATAATTCTCAAAGCAATATCTGATCTGGTTTTTCACAAATCAGATACTTTTCAGGACCCTTATAAAACCATGGAAAAAGTTAAGGACCGACCACGTAAAGAAACAAAAATACCGCTTGAGCTTGAGCAGGAATTCTATGACAAATTCATGCGTAAACATATGGAAAAATGGCTCACAGAAAAAATACCTGCACTGGATAATAAAACCCCTTTTGAATCAATCAAGACAAAAAAGAGCAGAGCAAGAGTTGTCGACCTACTTAAATCTTTTGAAAACACAGAGGAGCAAAAGAGACGCGACGGCAGACCTTATTACGACCTCTCCTGGGTCTGGAAACGGCTGAATCTCACGCCGGACGACTAATCTACTGGTTCATGCACTGAAGATACTATTACTGTTCGAGCTTATCGAGAACTATCACCTTTAGTATCCCAATTCGATTTTCACTAATTCATGCAATTTCACCGTTCGGTGAAAGCCGCCATTAAAATGAAACCCCCTATTCTCTCTTAACTCGTGCTTAAATATCCTCATAATTCCACAATAAAACTCAACAAATCTAACCTGCCAGCATTTGTTGATTTTTGAAGCGAAAAAGTTACGATATTTCACAACAATTTTTTATATAATTGAATGAATAGTATTTCTTGTTGATTTATTACAAGTATTATGTATACTGTCCAAGAATCAAATGGGCTGGAAAATTCGACAGCGTGGCGAAGACCTTTATCATCACATGTATGCTTGGGGCAATGACCGACACCCAGTATTCAAACACCCGAATCATTATCATAAATACCTGAGTTTATTGAGTATTCATGCGAAAACATACGATATTGGCGTCATTGCTTATGCGTTAATGGAATGGCATGTGCATTTATTTATCTATGATCAACGAAATAGCATTTCTGATTTCATGATGGATCTTCATGGTGATTATGCTCAATACTATAATCGTGTAACAAAGCGGGTCGGTCATGTATTCGGTGAACGGTTCAATAATAAAATCGTAAAGTGCAACATCTATGGTAAATGGTTATCAAGGTACATTCACCGACAGGCATTAGTAGCTGGCTTGGTTCGTGATCCACAAGACTATCCATGGTCAAGCTACCGCATTTATCTTGGTTATGAAAAGTGTACATTTGTTAAACCAAACATTATCTTGGATCAATTTGGTGACGGTAGTAAAAGATCAATTAGCTACAAGAATTTTGTTGAGGGTAATGCTGATGGACCAGTGGACTGGAGTATGCGTTATTTTCGTTTTCGTTCAATCTCTAATCTTGTAAGGATTGCGTGTGCTGATCTCAAAATTGAACCAACTATAGCAATGAAGCCCCGGGGGCGTCAAGAGCAGATATTGCGCAGCCGAGTCGTGGAGAGATTAAGGAAAAACTATGCTATTAAAGCAATCGACATCGCCAAAGCACTCGGCCTTTCGCGTTCTGCGATTACACGGATTCTCCAGCGTGGCGTGAAATAAACCACGACACGGCATGAATAATAAGAGACGAAGAAATTCAACAAATCCGACCTGCTATAATTTGTTGAATTATCACCTATGACCGGACAATCCAGTATTTTAGTACATTCGTTATCGACAAATAGAATTACAAGAGTATACTATGATGAAAGGAAACCAGATATGCTTGTTAACATAAACTCCATCCTTGCCAAAGCCCACCAAGGGCGCTACGGAGTCGGCGCATTCAACACATCAAATCTTGAAATCACGCAGGCGATAATACAAGCCGCAGAACTACTTAATGCACCGGTAATAGTCGCAACGAGTGAAACGGCAATACAGTATGCTGGTATTGAAAATCTTTCTCAACTTATCATTACCATGGCAAACAAAGCGAAGATTCCTGTAGCATTACACCTCGATCATGGTAAATCTTTCGAAATAGTAAAAGAGTGCATTAAACATAACTACACTTCAGTTATGATCGATGCCTCGCACTTATCTTTTAAAGATAATTTAAGATTGACCAAACAGGTTGTTAAATATGCACATAAAAGCGGCGTATCAGTCGAAGCCGAAATCGGCAGGCTTGCCGGGATTGAAGACGATATAAAGGTTAAGACAGATGACGCTATCTATACTAACCCCCAGGAGGCAAAGATATTTGCCGAAGAATCCGGTTGTGATGCACTGGCAATAGCTATTGGCACATCACACGGCGCGTATAAGTTTGAAGGAAAACCAAAATTGCGCATTGATATATTAAAAGAAATTGTTAGGAAAGTAAAAATTCCGCTCGTTCTGCACGGCGCATCAGGTGTAAAGCCTAAATGGATTAATCGAGTGAATAAATTTGGTGGCAAACTTGCGCATACCAGAGGTGTACCGGATAATTTGATTAAGCAAGCAGTTAAATACGGTATATCAAAAATAAATACAGATACAGATTTAAGGATTGCTTTTACTGCAGGAGTCAGAGAATATTCAATAAAAAATCCAAAGATCTTCGACCCGAGAAAGATTATCGGCTTTGCCCGGGACATGATGCAACAAGTCGTTGAAGATAGAATAAGAATATTCGGTTCAATCAATAAAGCATAGGATATTTTTTGCATATTTAAAAATTAACATAAAAATCAGCTGCCTTATGAAGCCGCTTTAGCGGCGGAATAAGGTCAGCTGGATTGCTTTGTTAGAAATTTATCTTCTATTTCACGAATAATGATCTTATTTCCATCCATCCGTTGTTGTGGTATTTCAAAATCAAATCTCAAATCACCATTAATAATAACAGACGCCTTACCACCTAATACATTGCTATTTTCAGGAATTTTATTAAATTCAATTTGAATTAAATCGGATTCCTGCAATATTTCAACTGGTTTCCCTATTTGTGAATAATTGCTTTGTATTTGAAAGTTTCCTTTGTAAATTATTTCTCCTTTCCCGTTTTGACGTGCTCTTGATTTTGTGTCAGAAACCAACAATAAACTCTGGTTATTCTTAACAAAAACAAGCAATCCTCCTCTGTCCATGTATGTTGTATTTATTTGTTCGTCAGACTTAACAATGACTTCGATATCAGCTACTGCGTAGGAGATAGGTTTTTTTAAAGGGTCTACATAATTTTTTAATTTTTCTAGTTCATCGGCAAGTTTCCTTAAAGCTTCTTGCTCTGGACCAGTATATTTTTCTAACGCGATCGTTTTGAAAGGTGTTAATTGAGTTTCTAGTCGTTGAATTTCAGCTGTCTTATCAAAGTTTTCTTTTTCTAACTGAGCGATTTTATTCTCGAGAGCGGGTACTTTAAAAACATAGGGAATAGCAATTCCAATCAGCAAAAATATACCTGATACTATTGCAGTTTGAACCGAAGCTTTTTGATACCATTTCTGAACCATGATTATTCTATTTTTTTTATTTCTAACATAGGTTTATCTGTACTAATAAAATAATGATCGTGATTTGTATTAACCATATAGATTTCCTTTATTCTCATATGATAAGTATACGCTTCTTTTAAAGAATGTCAACGAACCTACGCGAACCGTCTGGATCAGTTGCCGAACCGTTTACACCAAACTAAATGCAACGCACGAAACATTAAATCTCCCCACTGAACTTCAATTGAAGCATGGCGGTTAGGTCAACTGCAGCCAACGATTAGCTGATTATCTATATAGTAATTAGCCAGTTACAAAGGGAAGCAACTTGCTCGTCATTTGTCAGATTAGCAGCATTCGCTAAAATACCCGATTTTAATTGAGAGTATATTTCTGCTGACATACTTTTCTCAATTGCTGCACCGACAAAAAATGTAATTGGTGTTAAAGATTTTTTAGCGAAAGCTTTTCTTATCCTACTCAATGCAGAATTTGCAGTTTTCCAATGCTCGTCTGCCCCTGCGGGGTCAATGCCTCCTTTTAATTCACCAAAAGCAATATAATTTTTGGGGACTAAATGCGCAGAATTTTTCGAATATTTTACTTCTTCTGGTTCACATTCCAAAAAGCTAAGATCGACATTCTTCTTAACTAAGGGTATGTTTCTATTAAAAATTAATGTTCGAACGCCACACGAGTTTATCCAACTTATCCCTGCCAAATGAAGTTCAATATCTGTATCATCATTTGATCTAGTAATCCATTTTTTACTTTTAGTATGTAGCCACTTATAATGGATTTTTGATAAATTTAAGGATGAAATTATTGCTCTTGCAAGTTTTCTTTCTCCAAGTGTTCCACCTAAGTTTCTCATTGATCCACCGAGTTGATCCCCTCTGGTGAGCAAAAATCTAAACACAAGTTCTTCTACAAAGTCATTTCCTGCTGGCTTTAAGAAATTTTTGATTAATCCTTGTATAGCCTTTAATTTATCCTTTTCTTGCAAGTATTTTTCAGCTTTATCAGAGATACCTGCTGCGGTGAGAAGTGATGAACGAATGGAACTAACGGTAAGTAGTTTTTGAGGTTCGCTTACTTTTGAAGATTCTGCTTTTAAAGCTCTCGCTTCTGCAACGAAAGGAGTTGCTTTTCTATTTTTTTCCAATGCGAGTGCTACAAAACCCGCTCGAGTCGCTTCATATGTTGTTACTAAATCTTTACTTGATTTTAAGTGATTCCTGTAGGCCTTCTTTTTGCTCATTCAGGTTTCCGCCAGACATAAACGCATTTTCTTAATTCAGATCTACCGTGGTTTCCCATTTGTTGACTACTATTCCCTTTCCCAACAGGTAAAGTCCATATTTTTTCCATTTCAAACCCGAAATTAACCGCAAAATCTGATAGTATCAAATCAACCGGTATTTCTTGACCACCATATCTTACATTGTCGTTGACCATTACAGAATAACCACCCTTTTTTAATACACGATGCATCTCAAAAATGATGAAAGCCATCTCGAGAAAATAATTTTTGACCATACGAGGAATATTTGAATTGTTTAGAAGTTTTTGATCGTTCAATAAAAGTAAAACATCATTTACTTCTTGCATAGCATCATTAGATTTATAAACAGAAACCACCTTTTTAAAAATATTAGATCTATTCAATTTCTCATAAATATTTTTCAAAATTTGTATCTTTTCCTTGTTTTCCACTGTGCATGAAAGCATTTCCTGACGAAGATTTTTGACTTGTTCATCATTACAACCGAGGAAAATTAATTCTAATGCATATGTTCTTGTATAGTCATATCGGTTACAATAGGGCGGAGACGTCATTACAAAATCAAAAAAACCATTATCAAGCTTAGGCATCAGTTTTAATGATGATCCCTGCAAAATCTTTGGTTTTTTCAAATGAGATTTATTGTCTATGAGCTGGGCAAATAAGTCATTTCCGTTTCCGAATTTCAAATCCCGATAAAGCTGTATTAGCTTCTTGTTTATCGATTCAATAAAAGGGTAAATTTTACCCTTGTTAAATTTTGTCTTTCCCCAGCTTCTATTTGCTCTATGGTCCCATCGTAAATATTGACCATCTTTTCTTGTAAAACTTATTTCTTCTAAAATTGAAAATGCAGAAAATTCAAATGCTTTTCTAATTTTATCATTATCAATTTTGCTGCAATAACTCAAAAAACAATTCAAATAATCTTCAGTTTCTTCGGGGAAGGCACTTTTAGTTATGGGAATATGCCTTATTCTCTTTGGGATATCATTTTGGCCCAATTGGAAGCTTGTTTTAAAGCGGTCTATTTCTTGCTTGAACCTATCTAAATCAACAGCTTCAGAGGCTAGTCTTGACTCAAGAGCAAACACACCTACTGGTAGTGATTCTATACCAGTTGCATCCCAACCCAATTCTCTCGACGCAAATAATGTTGAACCAACCCCAGCGAAAGGATCTAGAATATGTCCAGGGGACGGATGATATTTAAGTAGAAAATATTTAACTAATCTTTTAGAAAATCCTTCTTTATATTTAAACCAGCGATAGAAGTTTTCTTTTTTGTTAGCTTGAAAACTCACTAAAGTTCTGTCCAATTTTGGATTAATTTCTATCTGGTTTTTATATTTTTCGAAAAGGATCTCTCTTTTTGCATTACTTATTTCAATCATTGTTATTCACTCGTTTGCATTAACCATATAAATTTCTTCATTTTTATGTAATAAGTATAAACTTTTTTTTAAGGATGTCAACGAAAAGGGACGAATAGAATTTTTGTATATTTGCGAACTAACAATAGCCATAGCGTCGCGGACCAGGCGCGGCTATTTGTCGTCGCCTGCATCCGGGTTGTTGGGAATCATATCTTCTTTTTTGCTTTGACCGACATCAACATTGGGAGTTCAATCTTACCGTCCGAAAAGATCCATTGTCCTTTTTTGTTCTGCACCATATTAGGGTATTTCTGGTAGACTGCGAACGGATACTCCTTTAGTGAGAGCAACTCCATTCTGTTACCAGTGATTGCGGTGATTATGCTATCAATATCGTGACTCCATTGATAAGTCTTGTTGTGCTTCATTTTGTATTCTTTGTTAGCATAACTAGTCGTGCAATCGCATTCCTCTGGCTGATTAGCGTAAAAATAAGAGTACTTTATTTCCAATTGTTCGCTCTCTTCATTAAATTCAAACATATCAAGAAAAGGGTGCCCGTCAATAAGCAAAAAGCGTCCCCCGGCTTTGAGGAAATGGCTTACGACATTCATATATCTATACACATCAGGAATCCAGCACAGAATACCATAAGTCGCGATGACAATATCAAATTGACTATCAAGAATGTTGGGCAAATCAAATACATCTGAGCAGATGAAATCTGCTGACAGCTCGCATTTGCTCGCCAAATTAATAGCATATTTAATAGCCTTAGGTGAGAAATCAACCCCCGTTATCTTTGCTTCTTGCCTTGCCCATGAAAGGGTGTCGAGTCCGAAATGGCACTGCAGGTGAAGCATAGACTTGCCACTGACATTACCCAGTTCCTCAATCTCTATATTGTAAAGCGTTGACTTGCCAGCAAGAAAATCTTCAATGTCATAGAAATCCTTTCCATTGTCTTGAGTATGAGCTTCAACTCGCTCGTCCCAGTTTTTCATGTTTACTTGGATGTATTGTGATCTTTCCATATTACTCCCAACATTAACGATGAGCATGCCGGTTATTGTAGACTATCGCTCACAAGGCTAATAAGTGCGCATAAGGGTAAATTATCATAAACCGCCACAGCTTTAGGCATCTGCTTAATCATTTTGTTGGGTGCTTCCTTCATCGATTCTTCTTAAGTCCACAATGAACTCTGCAAATTGGTCGTAGCCCTCGAAAAAGACATCCAATCCTTCCTGATCCAAAACGCGAACGTTCTGGACAGGTGGATCTTCGGCATAGGGAATAACTGTCGTAAGACGGTATCGTACTTGACAGTATTCATCTACGGTCGACGGATCGATAACAGTGCTTTTAGTTTCTTCACCTAAGGCTATTGACTTAGATTGAAAATACAACATCTCAAGGAGATAGGACCCGGTGTTTATGATGGATTCCACATCCTTAGACCGAATATCTTCACCATGAATTGCACGATTGCAGATAGAAATAACTTCACGTAATGGGTGGGCAATGTCAGGAGAAAGCAATTCGCTTCGCATGAGATCAATGATCATTCTGCTGAGCGATTGAACCCTCTTTCGGTTGCTATTTTGTATTACTTGATGGTGGAGTTTGGACACAATTTTTTCGATCTCTATGCGAAGTTTCGCTAAAGCGAGGACTGGATCGTCATTTGATAGTGATGCGATAGCATCAACAGTCGAACGAATCGCTGGGCTTGCAGGTACAGCATTCTCGTCGTGCTCTGCCATTTTGGCTTCGACATCTTCCTTTACGCGACGTACTTCCTTTGGATCGATTTCGGCCTCGAAGTCACCAAACTTGATCTTCTTAATAGCTGAGACAAAGGGACTTATCAGAATCACCAAGAGAAGAATAATCGTCGTGTTGTCTACCTTGATATTATCGAGCGACAACGCATGAGAGACGAGAAATGCAAGAGCCAGCAAAAATGTGATCCACCAAAAATTGTTGATCAAAAATTTCTTCATCTCATACCTCGCCTAACCTAAGTTTATCTGTACGAATAAAATAACGATCACGGTTTATATTAACCATATAAATTCCCTTTATTCTCATATAATAAATATATACTTCTTTTAAAGGATGTCAACGAAAAGGTGGGAATAGAATTTTTTTAAGAACTAACGACCAAGCTCAGCGGCACGGCTAGCCGTCGGCTGGAGTGTTTTGTTGGGTGCGCTTCTTCGTATTGTCCATGTAGGAGGCGAACATGAAGTCTGCTAATGACTTGGCAGTTCCCACAGCGAACATGGCGTGACGTTCATCCGGTCTGTAGTGGCGTGTCTTAGACTTACCGTGGGCATCACTGAGTTCGTTTCGGACAGCTGCGATGCCCTGCAGAATGCTGAAGCAACCTGAAAGGATCTGCTTGAACGACTTCTCGGCGTGCTGACTAGGATGCATGTTTAGTAGCTGCGACGTCTGGCGGTAGAGTTCGGGAAGATCGGCTTTCTCGGCGTACTGCTCATTCGCATCGTCGAGGATGTACTTGCACATGGATTCCAAGAGATTGCGGGCGTTGGTGATGGCTCCCTCAAAATCCGCTACAGCGATCTTCTCATCGCACTTGGCAATCTGCTCGGTGATATAGACAAAATCGATCTTGTCTAATCGTAAAACCTGACGGGATGCCTGGGGTATTGGGGCTTCGGGATCAATCAAGAACTCGATGCAGTTTATCTCTACGTCATTGTCTCGTACGGGATAAAGCACGTGGAAAGCTCTTATTATCTCGGCCTCGTCTTCATCGGAAAGCTTTTGAAGTTGCTCATGCTTGTGAATAGCGGCGTAGATCTCCACTGTGGTCAGTCTGGAGTACAGACGACTTCCGTAGGTGGCACTTTCGTTTAGATCATACCGTGACCCACGAAGTGCTTGAGCCAGATCCGATCGATTTCTGTAAGTCAAAATGTGAATTATCTTCTCAGTAGACCACATCGCTTTTTGTTTACCCAATGCATTGGCGATCAACGGCGCGCCGAAACCACGTCCGTCTGCAGCGCTTTGTTGGACGGCTTGTGCGAAGGGTCTCGTGCATCATAGTGACTTCAACAGATCGTCCACCGATGCCGTCAGAACCTCCCAGCACGTTCGGCACGTAGCCTCGTCGAACGCGGCCTTCTGTGAAATTTGCACCCACGGGTGAACCACGTTCCGAGACTCTCTCAGCGCATGGCTGAACTTGCCTCGGTCAGTCTTCAGCCAACCAACATCAACCGCGACATCGATCAAGCAACTGAGATTCCAGTCTTGAATGGCCCGGACCCTTCCATCTCGTCCCTTCGGGGCCTTGCTTGACCGGTTCGAAGTGGGCAGGTCGAGACTGGCGCGAGCAAGCAGCAGACCTTCGAGAACGCTACCCATGAGGACAACCGCGGAGAGATGAGCCCCAACGTGAGAACACTTCTGGGCTTCGAGCCACCGGTCATCTACAACTTCCTTAAGCCCAGGCATCGAGCTTGTCAGCCGCGTCACGTCCGGTGCCCTCGTGATCTGCTTACGCGTCTTGATCGCTCCGCTACCAAGCAGAGTGAGAGCTGACTTGACATAGTTGCCAAGCGCCTCCAGGCGGACCCGTCGGCTGTTCGCATGGAAGTCATCGTCTGCGTCCATGTTCTGAAGGAGACCTGAGAAGCCAGACGTTGGGACCTCCGCGAGGATCATCCGAACCTCTCGCACCTTGGCATCGACGGCGCGAAGACCCGAGAAGTCGTCCGTCCGGGCTAACCCACGATTGTCGAGGACTTCCTGCAGCGTCTTCGTCAAGAGGTTCTTCGCCGTACCCGGATCCATCAACTACTCTCCCATATAGGCTTGTTTGCCCGCCCAATGACAAAGCTCACTGGATGCCAAAACTGATGTGGCTGTAGCGGAGCGAAAACCACGCCGTTTTGGCAGTCCGAGTGCAGCACCTTGTTTTGCGTCACTTGGTCTCCTCTTGCAGAATTCTCACTTTGTTGAGAACTTCTTCAAATATCATGTACTCATGTCCTTTTACAATCTCCCATTCAATTCCCTTGTTCTGAAACTCTGTATCTGCGCCAATTTCTATGTAAGTCCGATAATTACTGAGTTTGAACAGAACCTTGTTCGCTTTTTCAAGTAATGGCGCATAGCTTTTTATTTCCATATTGTGCAGCTTGTTCACAAAATCATGGGCCAAATCATTTCTATGTTTTCTTAGCGCCTGAATAGCTAACAGATCATCTGAATCTATAGCCTCCATGAAGTCACGCAGATATAAAAGACATGCTTCAAACTCGTTTTTGTGTCGGAACAAAACGTCTTCTTCATACGTCTTGAACGGCATTCCCTCGCCAAAAGTCACATCCGAATACAAAGTCCTAATCGGTTTAACAATTAGACTCTTGACCAATTCAAACGCCACCAAAATAAAACCGGCATAGGCGAGCGAGCGGGTCAATTCCTCTTCTGTCAATTCTGCCACTCTGATCATTTACCGGTCATCTCTGCTTAGACGCATAACCTAAATTATCTGTACTAATGAAAAGAGAAACACGATTTGAGTCAACTGTATAAGACTTGTTCGGTTCCGCGCCGCTTCATGGCATAATCCCGACAATGATCAAAGGTACAGCAGGCACACCGCGGCCTTGTCGAATAACGTTGTAGAATTCACCTTCATAGTACGCCACCCCCGAACTCATTTGTGCTTGGAGGGCTTTCATGGGAAGAATTTCAATTCCGACGTCGATATGGTCGCCTATGTAAAAAGCGAGGTGTTTCACGAAAAGATCGTAGGCTACAAAAGAGTACTTGCCGAACTGGACTTCAATTGCAACACGATCCTTAACAAAATCAGTTTGATTGTAGCTGTAAATGGGCGTTTCTCCCGCAGTTTCAATCTCTTTTTTCTGCTCTTGGGGATCCATGGACAGTGTTTTTCTTATAAGTTTTTCGCTTCTCGTCACCCAATAGCTGACCCTGCTCTCTTTCCATCCCGCCTTACTTAAAAGTCTCTTAAAATGCGTATTCATATCAATTGGGCTATAAAGAAGCTTCCCAACCATCCCCTTTTCTTTTGATACTTTGGTTTTGCAGATCTTTGCATCAACAGACCGGATGACCTTCTTTATTTCCTTCCATAGGTTTGGTTTATGAACGATCAGAAATTCGAGACCGTTTAAATGGGAGTATATTTCAATAATTTTCATTTCGCGCCGTACTTTTTTGATCTTTTTTCACAAAATTTTAATTGATTAGACTCCAGTTGCGGTTTCCAAGGAGGCTTTCTTAAACTATGTCCTGCATCCTCTGGATCATAGACGGGTTTATTCATCGGACGCGTTCGTAAAGTTCCGTTAATTTCTTGTATTATTCGATCATGGGCAATGTCGATATATTCCTTCATTAACTCTGCACCAGCACCTCTTCGGCCATGCCGAACTGCGGCTATAATTGTCGTCCCCACGCCCAAAAAAGGATCAAACACCCAGTCTTCCTCATTGGACATGGAAAGGACTAATCTCTCAATCAATTCGACGGGAAATTGACATGGATGCGCTGTTTTCTCGACATGATTACACTTTACATTCGGGATAACCCAAATATCCCCAGGATTCTTTCCTAAAGGATTGCACGAATATAGACCTGCCTTTGGGCCTTTGAAATATTTTTTCCCAGGATATTTCTGGGGAACCCTAATGGGATCAAGATTGAAAACATAGTCTTTAGACTTGGTGAACCATATTATCGTTTCATATCTCCCTGAGAATCTTCTGGTGCAGTGGAGACCATGTTCAAAATGCCAGATAATACGGTTGCGCATCTTTAGACCAAGATCATTGAAAATAGGATACAGAATTGTGTCAAGGGGAATAATGGAACCATTATCGACATAGTTTCCTACCTGCCAGCAAATGCTACCATGCTTTGAAAGCGCCCGGACACACTCTTGGATCACTAATGTTTGTTGCTCCATATATTGACTCAACTTCAATTTTTTCTCGTATTCCTTACCAATGTTGTAAGGGGGCGATGTAACTACGAGTTGAAGCGATCCATCAGGAATTCCTTTCAGCAAATCCAGACAGTTTCCTGGATACACTACAATTCGCGCGGAGGGATTAAAGATGTTGGATATTTTGATCTTTTTGAACATAAAAATAGTATATGATTACGGCGACTAAAAGTCAATGGTCTTTTAAGTGCTTCTTTTTACAAATAAACCGAAGCCAAGTTTATCTGTGCTAATGAAATGAGAAACACGGCTTGAGTTGAACGTATAAGAAGACACTTCAAATAACATCGTCGGGCATTTAACGCCCATACCTCCTTTTTTATGTAACAAGTATATACTTTTTGTAAATGATGTCAACGAAAAGCCGTGAATCGATATTAAGGAACATGTGTTCGTCATTTCTTTATAAGAATCTAGGGGATTGTGATTTAGATGTCTTAAAGTACCCGTTCATTTCCAACTCATTTCCAAAAACTCTTTAAATTACACGGCTTATTATGTATTTTGCCATTTTCATTTCTAATTCATTTTCATCTTATTGTCATAGAAAATAAAATATATAGGGCTTCTTGTATATTTGAAAACTAATAATAGCTATAACGCCTGAGCTCACCTATCGAAAAGCGCAGCGGAATAGCAATCAGCTACAACGCCTTGTTATGCTCTATATTCATTTTCAGCGACCTATAAACACCGTCTTTTTTGTTGGTCTGGGTGCTTTTACTACCATGAACCGTAATGGACTACTGCTTTCATTATACCAGCAATGTACGATGTCTCTCGGACTTTCTATTAGTGTGTCTTTTGTGACTTCCATCTTCTCGTCACCAATTTCCACTACCCCCATCCCCTCGAGCACATAAAATGCCACATCAACAGAAGTAATGTGGCGCTTCAATGATTGCCCAGGCTCCAATGTAATGACTGTAACCATAGCTTCTTCTTTATTGTAAAGATTTCGGGCATCAACACCATGAGCATTAGTCATAATTCCGACTTCAGACAGTTTTTTAGTAATCATCGTTATCTTCCTTTCTTTTCCTAACCTAAGGTTATTTGTACTAACCAAATAGGCATCACCTCGTTTTGTCTCATATGATAAGCATATACCTTGTCCAAAGGCTGTCACTCCTTCTTTGTTGTGATAGCGGTGACGCCCTTGAAGATCAGCGAAACTGGCAATGAAGGCAACGCAGAACCAGAAAGCTTCAGGGTTACGCCGACACGCAACAGACCCTCAACCAACATGTAGAAACCGATAAAACCGAGCAAAAAGGCATTCTTTGGTGATAGGATATGAACCCCGGAGCGAAGTAGAACTTCGCGAAGAAACTGCCAGCCACAAAACGCCTCCACGAATGACGAGACGATGCCCATGAAACGCGAGTGCCACCAACCGAAGCGGTCTTCAAGTTCTTTTTGCGCACCCGCGGGTAGAGCACCAACTATTAACACGGCCCACAACAGAATTCCAATAACTATCCGCATAGGTAACGGATTCCTGAAGATCCGTCTAACATAAAGTTATTACACAGGGTAAACAATCCATCTTGTTGCATTTCATATCTATATTTTCCCGTATGGCAGTCTATTTGCTAAGTCTAACAGCTGTACCGTAAGCAAAAAGTTCAGCCGCACTACCCACAACACTCGTAGTCATATAGCGAACATTGATTATTGCGTCCGTCCCCATCTCTGCAGCCTGTGCGATCATCCTACGGGTAGCAACTACCCGAGCCTTACCCATCATTTCTGTATATTCAGTCAATTCACCGCCAAGGATCAACCTGACTAAGGCGGACAGATCTTTACCAAGCCAGATAGCAAAGACCGTATGCCCTTGGACAAGACCAAGAACCTCTGTGATATCCCGACCAGGTACTGTTGTGGAATTCAACACCAAAACCGTACGCTCAGGTTCAGTAGAAAGTGATGCTCTTGCTGATGTCTTTTGTGTCCTTTGTTCGAAAGCAACAGTTATCAGAACAACAAGGACACCCCCCAGAAGGCAAAAAATCGCTGTCCTGAGCCACCATGGTACGACTGGATCCTGGGAAACAATCACATGCCAAGGCATCCCGACAAATACTACAGTGAAGAGCCCCAACACGAAGGCAAGC
>JAUWLY010000091.1 GCA_030613445.1 Candidatus Stahliibacteriota bacterium
GGTCAAATTTCTCTTCGAATGCCATAATCAACTCAACTGTATCGAGTGAATCAGCACCAAGATCCTCGATGAACTTAGCCTCAAGAGTTACCTTTTCTGGTGGAACATGAAGTTGCTCCACAATTATATCTCGTACATCATCAAATAATGCCATCTATTCCTCCTTTGCAAAACTGAAATACCTTTGGAATCCATGATTGCTTCCAGATATCTACATAATTCATATCTATCACATTACCATGCCGCCGTCCAAGGAAAAAACCTGTCCTGTGATGAACGAAGATTGGTTTGATGATAAGAACAAAGCAAGATTGGCAACATCATCAGTTTCTCCAAAACGACCCATGGGAATCATCTTTAGATATGCTTGTTTGAGTTCATTAGGTATGGTATCGGTCATCTTTGTATTGATAAAACCTGGGGCGATTGCATTAACTGTAACATTTCGGGCAGCAAGTTCTTTAGCTACGGATTTCGTAAATCCGATAACACCTGCTTTGCTTGCCGCGTAATTAGCCTGTCCTGCATTACCGATCAAACCAATAACTGAGGCGATATTAACGATCTTTCCATAGCGTTGTTTTATCATCGATCGAATTACTGCTTTGGTCACAAGAAATGTACCGGTCAGGTTGATACTAATCACATCTTCCCAATCTTCTTTGGTCATTCTCAATACCAGCCTATCAATAGTAATCCCAGCATTGTTGACGAGGATATCAATTCTCGAAAATTGTTTCAGAATATGTTCAACTGTTTCTCTTACTTGTTCTTCAGAACCTATGTTCAATTCGAAGAAATGGACTTCGCCATTGATCTCCTGAGCTGTCTTGGCGCCGGTCCCAACATCGATATCACAGATGGCAACAACCGCCCCTTCTTGGGCGAATCGTTTAGCGATCCCAGCTCCAATACCACTTGCTCCACCTGTAATTAAAGCGATTTTTGAGCCCAAAACCATGTTAAATTGTATTCAGATTTACATTATTGTCAAGGACAATACAAAATCGGTACTCGCAGAAATAAGACAGAGACTTCATCCGTTGTTATTCGCTTATTCTCCAAACGCCTTTTTCTGATATCCTTGCCATTTTTTCTCAAGATCCTTATCAGTTATCGTATCCATTATGTAATCACAGAATTCTCTACTGGTCGCACCAGTTGAACGACCAGTCATTACCAGTTTCTTTTCAAACTGACCGCAGATATCCAGTGCCATTTCAAGCTGCTTACCAAGTTCTGGATACCCGATATGATTGAGCAATAGCGCGCCGCCCTTTGTTACACTACTTGGATCAGCATACTTTGCGCGACCTTCTTTAACCATACGTGGTGCACTTCCGTGGATTGCTTCAAACATGGCGTAGCGTTTGCCAATATTCGCACTGCCAGCTGTACCAACCCCACCTTGAAACTCAGCCGCTTCATCAGTCAGGATGTCGCCATACAGGTTTGGCAGAACCAGTACCTTAAACTGAGTCCGTCGTTTCAGGTCAACGAGTTTGGCAGTCATAATATCAATGAACCAATCATCAGCACTTATGTCGGGGTATTCCTTGGCTATTTCATAAAAAGTCTTTAAGAATAAACCGTCTGTGGTTTTAATAACATTTGCCTTGGTCACCGCAGTAATTCTATCGCGCTCGTTCTTTTTAGCATATTCAAAGGCAAGTCTGATAATCCGTTCACTACCCGGTTTGGTAGTAACTTTGAAATCCATGGTCAGGTCATCGGTTACTTCAACACCGAACGGGCCAAGTGCATAGGCACCTTCAGTATTCTCTCGGAAAAACATCCAATCAATACCTTGGTCTGGAACACGTACTGGTCTAACATTTGCAAAAAGATCGAGCTCTTTGCGGATCGCAACATTTGCACTCTCGATATTTGGCCAGGGGTCACCTTTTTTCGGTGTTGTAGTCGGCCCTTTCAGGGTCACATGGCACTTTTTTACTGCAGCCAATACATCATCGGGCACTGGCTTCATAACTTCGGAGCGCTTTTCAATTGTCAGTCCTTCGATTACACGAAACTCAATCTTTCCAGCCTTCACTTCATCGGCAAGGAGCTGTTCAAGTACCCTTTGGGCTTCTGCCGTGATGTGGGGTCCGATTCCATCGCCACCGATCGTGCCGATGATAATCGGTTTCAACTTGGAATAGTCGACCCAGCCTTTTTCTGCTTTAATACGCTCAATCCTTTTTAACTGATCCTCAATCAATTTCCCAAAATGCTCTTTTGCCTTCTCAATAGCGTCCATCTAATAGCCTCCTTTTTACACTAACGAACACTAATAAAATGATCTCACGAATATACACGAATCTACGTGTGATCATAGAACAACACGGCGACATTCTAATGGTGAATGTCTGAAATTAACAATTATTGCGAGTTTCAGGTTAGTGCTTTCCAAATATCGTAAAACCTGTCTTATCATATCGTTAGTAATAACAGCAACTGTTTTAATCTCCACAATAATTTTATTTTCTACAATGAAATCGACATAGAAGTTTCCCAATTTCCTACCTTCAAATTCAACAGACACTTTTTTCTCACGTCTAAATGTAAAATCAGCTGATTTTAATTTTGTCTCTATTGCACGTTGATAATGTTTCTCCTGGTATATGGTACCAAACTTATTATGAACCTCAAACAGTATACCCATTACTCTATAACTCAGCTCAGGGTGAATTAAATTGATATTCTTTATCTTCGTGTGAATTCGCGATTTGTTCTCCATTCGTGTTTATTCGTGTCTTAATCTAACTTAAAATCCCCGTGTTTCTGAATATGCGCGACCAAACCGCCATCATTAAGTATGTTAAGCATAGCTTTAGGAAGAGATTGTACCTGGAGATCAATATCCTTTGTCTTGTTTCTGATAATACCTGTAGAAAGATTCAACTCCAGTTCGTCACCCTGGTCTATCTTGTCAGTATCACACTCCACAAGGGGAAGTCCAACATTTATTGCATTGCGGTAGAATATGCGCGCAAATGATTTTGCCAATACCGCAGAAACACCAGCCAGCTTGATTATCGTAGGTGCGTGTTCGCGTGAGCTACCAAGTCCGAAATTATTGCCGGCTACGACAAAATCGTCTTTTGACATACTTGACGCAAACTGCGGATCAGCATCTTCAAGAACATGTTTTGCCAGTTCAGGGAGATTTGAGCGAAGATGGAAGTACCTTCCCGGACAAATCAAATCTGTGGAAATAGAATCTCCAAACTTCCATGCTTTGCCTTTTAAAACCATCGTATCCTCCTCATTGGAACACAGATGTTGGGTATTTGATATATGATGATTGACTTTTTATCTATTTTATCTGTCATCATCACCCATCTAATATCCTCTATCCGCAATTTACCCCTTTACCGCCTGCTTCATCCATTCGGTTGTTACTGACTTTGGTCGTTCAATTGCTTCACCCAATGCACGGCTGACAATGAGTTGAGAACACATACCAAGAGCTCTTGAAACACCAAAAAGTACGGTATAGTATTCGAACTCGGTCAAACCGAAGTGATAGAGCAAACAACCTGAAGCAGCATCAACATTGGGCCATGGATCCTTTGCCTTGCCATGCTCTTTTAAAACATCAGGTATAACCTTAAATACCTTGGAAACAATCTGGAATAGATCGTCATCAGCACAGACCCTGGTACCAAAATCGTGGAACGCAGCATACCGTGGGTCAGTCACTCTCAAGACAGCATGACCATAACCCGGAATGACCTGGCCTGATTTGAGTGTATCCCAAGCAAATTCACGCAACTGGTCTTCGCTTGGCACACCACCAAACTTGTCCTTAACCATCATGACCCAACGCAAGCACATCTGATTAGCCAATCCATGGAGTGGACCAGCCAGCCCGTTCAGACCTGCGGAAATTGCATAGTATGGGTCAGATAGTGCAGAACCGACGCAATGACACGTGTGAGCACTAACATTACCACCTTCGTGGTCAGTATGCAAAACCAGATAAAGTCGCATAAGATTACCGAATTCACCAGAAGGATCATCAACCCCCAGCATACGCGCATAATCACCTGCCCAATCAAGTTTGGGGTCAGGTTCAATACGTGGACCTTTATTAAAACGCATACGATAGATACCTGCTGCAAGGGTAGGTAGTTTTGCAATTAGATTGAGGCAGTCTTCAAGCGTGGGATCCCAGAAATCGGTTTTTTTCAAGCCTTCGTCATATTTCTTTCTGAACACTGAGTCTCTTTCCATTGCCAGGATACCGAGACTGAACATCGCCATAGGGTGAGAATCTTTGGGCATTGCTTCGAGCGTGTTCCAGACATAGTCAGGTACTTTGGCGCGTGATTTCAGATCCTTTGTTAGATCCTCGATTGCTGCATCATCTGGCAACTCGCCCGTGACAAGAAGGAAGAATACAGCCTCTGGTAATTGGTCCTTTAACTCACCGATTGGCGTACCTCGAATGATCAGACCCTTGTTTGGTGGCACGACTGAGGTATCACAAACCAATGCCTTAACACCACGCATACCTCCATAGGCCTGAGCTACTGTTACTTCTGATATGACTGTTTTTGCATTCGCCTTTACAAAACCTTTAATCTCATCCCGGAGTGCCGGGATCTTTTTTGCTAGTGTTTGTTTCAATGTAGCCATTACTTATCTCCTTTTTTAACACGAATTTACACAAATAATGGCACGAATTTACACAAATAAAAACCGAGCCATTTACAACTATAAATTCCCTTATCTATTTCCTCTCCCTTTTTTACTCTTATTCACCCTTATTTTTCCCTTTTCACCTTGGCACTGAAAAATTCTCTCGGATCGCTTATCTTGCCCTTTATCGCTGAATACGCAGCCGTTGCCGGTGATGCAAGATAAACAAACCCTTCAGGGTTACCCATTCTTCCTTTGAAGTTACGATTGGCAGTTGACAAACACACCTCACCATCACCTAATACACCCTGATGTACACCAACACAGGGTCCGCATCCTGGTCCCATGATAATAGCGCCGGCTTTAACAAACGTCGCCAATAAACCAAGCTTCATCGCCTCAAGATAAACATCACGTGATGCTGGTATGACAATCAAGCGAGTATCAGTAGCCCGCTTTTTTCCGCTTAGGATTTTCGCGGCGATCTTAAGATCCTCGATACGTCCATTTGTACAGGTGCCGATGAAAACCTGGCTGACCTTCTTGCCCTTTGCACTACTAATCGGTCTGGTATTATCAACCGTATGCGGAAAAGCCACCTGCGGTTCTATTTTAGCAGCATCGATCTTTATTACCTTTTCATAATCTGCGTCCATATCCGGTGCTAAAGGTCGCCAGTCTTTGAGCCGACCGCGTGCCTTAAGATACTCACGGGTCACTCGGTCAGAAGCAATCAAACCAACCTTTGCACCAGCTTCCACCGCCATGTTTGATAAGACGAAACGAGATTCCATAGACATTCTATCGATCGTTGAACCACCGAATTCAAGCGCTTTATAGGTCGCTCCGTCAGCACCGATCATACCGATCAGATATAGAATAAGATCCTTAGAAAAAACCCCGGGTTGGAACTTGCCGTTAACTTCAATCCTTATTGTTTTAGGAACCTTGAACCATGTCTTGCCAATTGCCATACCGATCGCAATATCAGTTGACCCCATGCCAGTTGCAAAAGCACCGAGTGCCCCAGAAGTACATGTGTGTGAATCACCGCCAATAACCACATCACCTGGTTTGGCAAACGATTCAACAAGCCGCTGATGAATAACACCATCGCCAACCTCAGAAAGGATCGCACCGGCTTGTTTACTAAATTCACGGAGCAACATGTGATCGTTTGATAGTTCTTGACGGGGCGAAGGCGCGGCATGGTCAAGGAAAAATATTGATTTTGCTGCCTTTACTTTGTTAATGTTCATCTTTTGGAGTTGTCGAACCCCGAGCGGTCCGGTACCGTCTTGGAATGCAGCAACATCGACTTTAGCGATAACAACATCATTGGCAGAACAATCCTTTCCGCTTTTCGCGGTTAAAATCTTTTCTGCTAAGGTCCCCATTTTTCCTCCAATTATTGGACTTCCCTATAAATTGATATAAAAACTCAAGAATTACGACTATTTGTGAATACTATTATACACAATTCAGGCAAAAAGTCAATATCTCGATTTCCTGATTTCTCTCCACTTTTTGTTATTCGGTTGTTACAGTTTCAATAAAATACGCCGAAATTTCGCAGATTTTGTAGGGACACGCCATGACGTGTCCCTACGACTGCTCAAATTGATAATCGTCGAGACAGGCTCGCCCCGTGAAATAACAGACAAATGTCTCTTTGCATATATTGCCCTTGTTATGAAATTTATTTTTGGTTTTGGTCTTCAGTCTTATGATATTTCACAGGGCTCGACCACTGCATTATGCACCATGCAATCTGAAAAAAGTGGAGAGGAGAGAAAATTTAGCAATTAGTATACCCCCTCTCCCTTTTTAAGGGAGATAATCCTATCTTCATCCCCTCTCCCTTTTTAAGGGAGAGGGAAAGGGTGAGGGTTTCCTAAAATGTCTAAGAAATTAATTGGGGTCAAATCTTCGCAGGCTGACCGAGAATTCCGAAATTTGTAGGTGTAGAGCCTTCAGTTAACTGGGAAGAGATGAACTTATGAAGCTAAGAAGTTCAGATGTTCTGAACCTCGTAACCTCAAAACTTCAAAATACGACGGGGAGTTTATCGAGATGCTGCAAGTATCGCTATAGTCTCGAGTCTAACGAAGTTAGAGAGAGGAAGTAATGAGATGTCGAAGATCCCGAATATTTGTATTGAGGGGCACCGTCCCCACTTCCCCAAATTTTTCGTTTTGGGCGCAGGGCAGAGGGGAATTAAAGGGGTGAATGCCCGTAGTCCAAAACTCCTTATTATTTAAACTAAATTTCATAAATAATTTTTTTAGTAATTTTCCATGCAATTTCTGCATCTTCTTTTGTTATTTTTTTGATCTTACCTTTTCTAATTTCCACCGCTGGATGAATAAAGTTTCTATATTGCTTTAAGGCTTGAGAAAAATGATAAAGCTGGATTTCAATAATACTATTTTGATCCGCAACATAAAGAAGCTCTGATAAATTCATATCTAAAACTTTTTTATTCCTCGCTGCCCTCGAATTAGGTAAGTGTTTTGTAATGTCAGAATCCAATATTTTATTTAGAATAAATGATTCAATGATACTTCCACCTAAAACAAGAGCTGTTTTGTAGGATTCAGTGAGCAATGCAAATACATTTTCTTTCAAGTCGCGCTTTAAAATATCTCTCAAATTTTTATCAGATATTTTAATGTCGACAGTTGATAGTAAATTTTCATCAAAGCCCAAATTTTCAAATGAATTTAAATTTATTTTCTCCCCAATATTTGATAGTGGTTTATTTGCTTCAATGCGTTCTCTTTGTTCAAGAATATAACTTCTAACTAAATAATTAACAAGATATACGTTGCTGTAAGTCTCAATGTTATGATGTTCAATTTTTATAATGTAATTTTTCAGTAGAAAGCTTTTAATGAGTTCTTGTGCTTTTTCTGGACGAGCCTTCAAAATCCCACATAGTTGTGAATAAGAAGCTACAATGTTTTTTTCTTCATCCTCATTTTCTATTAAGAAGGATAATCTTTCGTGTATGTATAGATTTTCTGTTTTTATATCCTTTAAGGCTTGTACTTGCTCCTTTTTCCATTTATTAATGTCTTTTATTTCATGTTTTATTTTTTTTGTAACTCTTTTTAAGTTGTTTTGAGCTATATTATCAGTAGGATCTATTTCTAAAGCGGTTTTAAATAGCCCCTCTGCCTGAATCCAATCATCTTCACCCTCATATAAAAGGGCTAAATTATTTGCTACAGCACTATTCGTTTGCTCTTTTTTCCAAATTTTTTCATAAAACTTTTTAGCATTCGTTCCATCATTAATTTTGCTATAAGCAAAAGCTATCTCAAATAATACATCCGCTTTTTCTAAGACTTCTTCTGAAAAATAATTTCTAACTTTTATAACACTCTCATAGTCTTTATTTTCATGAAGAGCTTCAATCATAACCTTCACAGCATCTTGAAATTTACCTCTTTTCCATGAACTTATAGATTTTAGTTTTTGAATGAAAGAATTTGTAATTATTTTTGATTCTTTCTTTGAAGCATCTTCTAATATCCAATTTAATCCTGACTCATATGCAGAATATTCTACGATATTTTGAAAATCTTGCTCAAACGCCTTAATTATTTGATTCACTTGTAAGTAAGCTGACACTAATGCGGTATCAAATACTTTTTTATCTTTCAGATTATTTCTCGCGAACTTCAAATCAGTAATAGTTTTTTTGTTAGCACCTTCAAATTCACAAATTTTTAGTGCTTTGATACCTCTAATTTTGGCGTAAGCAATTTTATATTCTTTTTGTGCTTTTAATACAATTATTAATTTACTTGCTAGATCATCAAAGTAATTTTCAAAATAAAAACGAAGGTCCCAACGAATAGAAACAAACGGTTCATCGAATTTATTTGGTAGCTCATTTATAAGTCTTACTGCCTTGTCAATTTCTTTTGATTCTAATAAACACAGTAAAAGACCAATATATTGAGCATAATTAAGTTTTTGATTAATATCATCATCAATTAGTTTTTGAAAAATTATTTTGGCTTTTTCGATTTCCAATAATTCATAAAGACAAAATGCTTTGATTAAAGATAACAACTGCTTTTCATCTTTTTTGCTTAGCTTAATTTTATTGATTAAATCAAACGCTGTATCATATTTCTTTTTCCTCCCAAAAAATTCATATAACTGAAAATAAATCGTATTTGATACTATATTTTTGTTTTCAATTTCATCATAAATCTTAGGAATATCAGGATCTTCTGATTTCTTTATTAAGTATTCGTATATGATTTCACTATTTGGAAAGTGTTCGAGACCCTTTTTTAGAATTCTGACTGAGTGTTTTTTGTTGTCTTCAATATCTGCCAATCTCCAAAAAGCATCTTCAATAGGTTTTTCTGAATCAATAGCACTTCCTAAATATCTTTTTGCTCCTGTTTTTGATCCTTGAAAATCATCTTTATCGTCACCAAAAAAGTTTGATGTGAGATTTATATGATGAATGTAGCCCAATAAATAGTTAATTACTGGTGTGCTTTTTGTTCTTCTTAATTGTTCTAAATATTTCTCTGCCTCCTTAAAAGCGTTTTTATCAATTAATTCATAAGCCTTTTTGATGTCTTTATCTTTAGTCATAGTTACTCATAAAGTATACAAAGATTTTATTATATTTTTATTCATCAATAAATCGTTTTCGGAGCGACGGCAGAGAAAACTCCTTATTTTCCCCTCATTAAATAAAGAAAAATTTTTCACTCCTTCCTTATTCAAAAAGCGGCTTGAAAATATGTCGCCTAACGGTTCCAGCATATACGACGTTGCGACCGA